>JAFEES010000075.1 GCA_018240995.1 Pseudomonadota bacterium
TGCCGCCTCATGACCGAGTAATCACAAAGCGCCCGCAAGGGCGCTTTGTTGGTTTTGGGGTGAAAAGTGGCTGTAACGCTTATGTATCAAGCGCCAACAGCTACAGATATGATGGCTGTCACCGCAGCACCACCACCGGTACCGAGCACAGCCGCAGTAGCGCCGTGGTGGTGCTGCCCACGATCAGCTGGCGTATGCGCGAGTGCCCGTAGGCGCCCAGCACCAGCAGCACGTTGCCCAGCTGTTGCAGCAGTGCAGGCAATGCCTCCTCGGGCAGGCCGGGCACTATCTTGGTGGTGACGGCAAAGCCTGCTTGCTCCAGCTGCGCCTGGGCGTCCTGCAGCTGCTGGCGCATCTCCGGCGTGGGCTCGCCGGCCATGGCCAGCAGGCCGTTCATGCCGCGCAGCAGCGGGCTGCGAGCCACGGCCTCCACCGCGCGGCGCGCCGTGGCGCTGCCATCGAAGGCAACAACGAAACCCTCGGGCGGCGCAAACTCGGGCGCGGTCATCACCATGACGGGCTGGCGCACGTTGCGTATCACGCTCTCCACGCGGTGATCCAGCCGCTGCTTGCGCGCGGCCGTGGCGCGCCACTGGCGCCCCAGCACGAACAGGCGCGCTTGCGGCTCGTGCTCCAGCAGCACGTCGGTCAGCTCGCCATGGCGCAGCAGCACCTGCAGCGACGGTATGCGCGCCTGATCCACGCGCGCCTGGGCCTCGGCCAGCATGCGCCGTGCGGCCTCCTGGGCCACCTGGCCGCGTTCCTCGTCCAGCGTGTTCAGGCGCTGCAGCAGCACGTCTTGCGCGCCCATGCCAATGACGCCGCTGTAGTCGCCCACGGGCGGCATCGGCTCGGGCCGCTCCAGCGCGTGCAGCAGGGCCATGGGTGCCTGCAGGCGCTCGGCGGCCCAGAAGGCGCCATCCACCACGGCGTGGGTGGTGGCCAGACCGTCTATGCAGGCAAAGATGGTGTCTTGCTGGCTCATCACGTTCCTCCTGGTCTTGTGGGGTGGCTTGGGGGTCGCATGGATGCGCCGGGTAGGCCAGGCGATCGTGGCGTTGAATATGCAAATTTACTCCGCATGCACGCATGTGTTTGGAGTAAGGCGGTAACGGCTACTGCTATTCACGTTCCTGCGGGCGCTGCCGGCGCACCAGTTCATAAAGCGCCTGTGCCGCGACTGAAAGGCTGCGCTCGCGCCGGCGCACCAGGTAGATCTGTCGCGTGAAACCGGGTAGGGCCAGTGGCCGCGTAGCGAGTTCCGGATGCTGGAAGTGAAACAGCGTCAGGGTGGGCACGACGCTGATGCCCAGCCCGGCACGCACCATGCCCATCACGGTGGCCAGCTGCTCGACCTCCATCAGGGTGTTCATGGTCTGCGGATGAAAGGTCGCCTCCAGATATTGGCGCACGCTGCTGTGGCGTGCCAGGTGGATGAAGGGCCACTGCGACAGCGTGCGCCATTGTGCGGGGCCAGCAGGCAGCGGGTGGGTGGCGAGCGGGTGGTCTGCACGGCACACCAGATGAAAACCATCCCGGCAGAACGGCTCGGCCTGCAGCTCGGGCGTGTCGGCGCGTATGGCGGCCAGCGCGAAGTCGGCCCGGCCCGTGGCCACGCGCTCTATGCAGGGCTCTGACAGCACATCCGCAATGTCCAGCTCCACGCCGGGGTGCCGGGCGTGAAAGCTGGCCAGCACGCCCGGCAGCCACCCCGCGGCCAGCGATGGCAGCAGCGCAATGGCCACGCGCCCGCGCCGCAGCTGGGCCGCGTCGCGCATGCTGGCCAGGGCCGCATCCATCTCGGCACGAATGCGCAGCGCGCTGCTGTGGAAGTTCTCGCCTTCGGCGGTCAGGGCCACATGGCGCGTGCTGCGATCGAACAGTCGTAGGCCCAGGTCGTCCTCCAGCGCACGAATCAGGGCGCTGAAGGCCGGTTGCGACAAATGGCACTGCGCTGCCGCACGTGTGAAGTTGCGCTGCGTGGCAAGGGCCAGAAAGGCGTCTATCTGGCGGGTCGAGATATTCATTTGAATTCCAAATTAATTGATCTTGATAATCTATTTCACAGAATAACCCGCCGGGCCTACAGTGCACCTCAGAGACAACGCAAAGGACACAGGCCATGGCGAATCCCCCACCCCTGCTGATCGGCTGCGCGGCTGGTTTTTCAGGCGACCGCGTCGACGCCGCCGCGCCCGTGGTGCAGGCCCTGGTGGACAGCGGCCGCCCGGCCGTGCTGATCTTCGAGACCCTGGCCGAGCGCACGCTCGCGCTGGCGCAGCTGGCGCGCCGCGCCAACCCCGATGCGGGCTATGAGCCGCTGCTGGACGAGTTGCTGCGCCCGGTGCTGGCGCAGTGCCTGCGGCACGGCGTGCGCATCGTGAGCAACTTTGGCGCCGCCAACCCGCGTGGCGCGGCACTGCGCATACAGCAGCTGGCGTTGGAACTGGGCGCGCGCCGCCCCCGCGTGGCCGTGGTCTATGGAGACGACCTGAGCGGGCCCGCGCACCGCGCCCTGCTGGCCGAGGCTCTTGGCGATGACATGCCCGTGCAGCCCATCGTCAGCGCCAACGCCTACATCGGCGCCCAGCCCATTGCCGACGCGCTGCGCGCGGGCGCCGACATCGTCGTCTGCGGCCGCGTGGCCGATCCATCCCTGGTGCTGGGCCCGGCGCTGGCGCACTACGATTGGCGGCTGGACGACTGGGATCGCCTGGCGCGCGCCACCATGGCCGGCCATTTGCTCGAATGCGGCGCCCAGGTCACGGGCGGCTACTTTGCCGACCCCGGCTACAAGGACGTGCCGGGCATGGCCCGCCTGGGCTACCCAATAGCCGAGATCGACGCCGACGGCCACTGCACCATTTCCAAGCCGGCGGGCACGGGCGGGCGCGTGGACGAGTGCACGGTCAAGGAGCAGCTGCTGTACGAGCTGCACGACCCCGCCGCCTACCTGACGCCAGACGTGGTGGCCGACATCACCGGCGCCCATGTGGCCCAGGCCGGTGCCGACCGCGTGCGCCTGGAGGGTGTGCGCGGCCATGTGCGTCCTCCTACCCTCAAGGTCAACGTGTGCTTCGAATCCGGCTGGTTCGCCGAGGGCGAGATCTCCTACGCCGGCGCGCGTGCCGAGGCGCGCGCGCGCCTGGCCGGCGAGGTGCTGTGCGAGCGCCTGGCGGGCGTGGCGCCTGTGCGCGTGGATTTGATCGGCGTGGCCAGCGTGTTTGGCGACGACGCAGGGCGCTGGGTGCATGCCCAGGCGCCGGGTGACGGCCGTGACGTGCGCCTGCGCGTGGCGCTGCAGCATCAGGATCACGCCAGCGCCCAGCGCCTGGTGCGCGAGGTGACGGCGCTGTACTGCTGCGGCCCGGCGGGCGGCGGCGGCGTGCGCACCGCCATCCGTCCGCGCCTGGGCACGGTGTCATGCCTGGTGCCGCGCGAGGCGGTGGCCACGGGCTTCACGCTGCTGGACTGAAAGGACAGGCACCATGACCGATACCGCCGCCAATACCGTTCTGACCGTTCCCCTGCACCGGCTGGCCCATGGCCGCACGGGTGACAAGGGCAACCGCTCCAATATCAGCGTCATCGCCTGGCACCCTGCGCTGTGGGAGCTGCTCGTGGATCAAGTCACCGAAGAGACCGTGGCGACCCAGTTCGCGCTGCGCCAGCCCAGTCGCGTCACGCGCTATCTGCTGCCACGGCTGCACGCCATGAACTTCGTGCTCGACGGCGTGCTCGACGGCGGCGTGAACGACGCGCTCAACCTCGACAGCCACGGCAAGGCGCTGTCCTTCCTGCTGCTGGATCTACCCGTGCGGGTGCCGGCGGCGCTGGCGCAGCACCTGGCCGGCCCCCGGTGACGGGCCGGCCCCTTTTTTACTTTCTTCCATATCACTACACAGGAGACGACATGAACCCAACCACGCATCGCCGCCGCGCATTGGCAGCCGCTGCTGCCGCACTCACCCTGTCGCTGGCCGGCATGGCCGGCGCGCAGGCGCCGGCCTATCCGGCCAAGGCCATCACCTTCGTCGTGCCGTTCGCGGCCGGCAGCGCCACCGACCAGCTGGCGCGCGCCCTGGGCCAATCCGTCACCACCGATACCAAGCAACCGGTGGTGGTGGACAACAAGGCCGGCGCCAGCGGCATGATCGCCGCCCAGGCCGTGGCCAGGGCGCCCGCCGATGGCTACACCGTGCTCATCACCACCAACACCACGCACGCCGCCAACGAGCACCTGTACAGGAAGCTGTCCTACGACCCGGTGAAGGACTTCGCGCCGGTCACCGGCCTGGGCAAGGGCGGGCAGGTGCTGGTGGTGAATGCCAGCTCCCCCTACAAGAGCGTGGCCGAGCTGCTGGCCGCGGCGAAGAAGAGCCCCGGCAAGCTCAGCTTCGGCAGCGGCAGTTCATCTAGCCGCATGGCGGGCGAGATGCTCAAGCAGCTGGCCCATGTGGACATCCTGCATGTGCCCTACAAAAGCAACCCGCTGGCCATCACCGACCTGCTGGGCGGTCAGATCGACATGATGATCACCGACATGTCCACCGGCGTGCCGCAGATCAAGTCGGGCAAGCTGCGCGCCCTGGGCTATTCCACGCAAAAGCGCAGCAGCCAGCTGCCCGACGTGCCCACCATCGCCGAGGCCGGCGTGAAGGGCTACGACATGGGTTATTGGTTCGCCGCCTACGTGCCCGCCGGCACGCCCGCGCCCGTGGTGGCGCGCCTGAACGAGCTGCTCGGCCAGGCCACCAAGAGCGAGGCCGCCAAGTCATTCTTCAGCACCGCCGGCTCCGAGGCCTGGACCACCACGCCCGAGGAACTCGCCAAGTTCCAGGCCGCCGAGACCCAGAAGTGGGGCAAGGTCATCAAGGCGGCGGGCATTGAGCCCGAATGATTAACGTCTGTGGTTCGAGAAATTTTCGCTTCACAAGCAGTCAGGATATGCGCAGTAAGCTCTATTTTTAGGAGCTGCTGGCGTTTCCTGTGGGTGCAAACAAATCCCAAACCGCCACAAACAGCGCCGCGATCGCCGGGCCTATGACGAAGCCCGTCAGGCCGAACAGCGCCATGCCGCCCAGCGTGGAGATCAGCACCACATAGTCGGGCAGCTTGGTGTCCTTGCCCACCAGCAGCGGGCGCAGCAGGTTGTCCACCAGGCCGATTACGCCTATGCCGTAGGCAGTGAGGATCACGGCCTGGCCGGTGGCGCCCGTGGCCAGGAAGTAGATGGCGACCGGCCCCCAGATCAGGCTGGCGCCCACCGCGGGCAGTAGCGACAGGAAGGCCATGAGCACGCCCCACATCACCGGGCCCTGAATGCCCAGGATCCAGAAAATCAGCCCGCCGAGCGCGCCTTGCGAGGCGGCGACGACGATGTTGCCCTTGACGGTGGCGCGGATCACGGTGGTGAATTTTTGCGCCAGCTGCTCCTTGTGCGCCGCGTCCAGCGGTATCGCCTCGCGGATGCGGGCCGCCAGCGCGCGCCCGTCGCGCAGCAGAAAGAACAGCAGGTACAGCATGACGCCCAGGCTGACGATGAACTGCAGGGTGTTCTGCCCCACGTCCAGCGCCTTGGTGGCCAGGAACTGGCTGGCCTGGGTGCCGGCTTGCGCCAGGCGTGCCTGCACTTCGGCCATGGAGGTGAGGTGAAAGCGGTCGAGCAGCTGCAGTGCCCAGGCGGGCAGGGCGGCCAGCACCTGTTGCAGGTAGGCGCCAAAGTTCAGCTGCCCGGAGCGCACGCGCTCGTAGGCCACGCTGGCTTCCTGCACCAGGGACAGGCTGAGCACGGCCACGGGCAGGATCACGATCACCAGGCACACGCACAGCGTGGCCAGCGCCGCCAGGTTGCGCTGGCGCGGCATGCGCCGCAGCAGGCGGCGGTGCAGGGGGGTGAAAAGAATAGCCAGCACCACACCCCAGAAGATGGCGCCATTGAGCGGCCACAGGATGGCGCCAAAGGCCAGCGTGACGGCGCTGAGCAGCAGCAGCAGGGTGCGGTTCTGGAGTAGCGGCGGGTGCATGTGAGGGCCTGCGTGGACGGGCCCACAATGTAAGCCAAGCCGCCGCCGTGATTGCAAGGCAGCTGCAAGGCGATCGATGGCACAATAGCGCCCGCATTCAGGCCCTTCCCAGCCACAGTCGCATCCGCCAACCGGTTCAGCCGTGACGCGGAAGGTTTTCAACCAGCTAAAGCCTCCTGCAGGGGGGCGAAGGTCAGCGCCAACATGAGTGAGACAACGTCTGTCTACCAAGCCTACCAGGGCAACACCTATCTCTTCGGCGGCAACGCGCCCTATGTCGAGGAGATGTACGAAAACTACCTTGGCAACCCGGGTAGCGTGCCAGATTCCTGGCGCGAATACTTTGATGCACTGCAACATGTGCCCGCGACGGACGGCAGCGATGCCAAGGACGTGCCGCACCAGCCGGTCATCAACGCCTTTGCCGAGCGCGCCAAGGCCGGTGGCACCAAGGTGGTGGTGGCCAGCGCCGATGCGGAAATGGGCCGCAAACGCACGGCCGTGCAGCAGCTGATCGCCGCGTACCGCAACGTGGGCGCGCGCTGGGCCGACCTCGATCCCCTGAAGCGCGCCGAGCGCCCGCAGATTCCCGAGCTGGAGCCGTCGTTCTACGGTTTTTCCGACGCCGACCAGGAAACCGTCTTCAACGTCGGCAACACCTTCTTCGGCAAGGAAAGCCTGTCGCTGCGCGAGCTGCTGAACGCGCTGCGCGAGACCTACTGCGGCACGATTGGCGCCGAGTACATGTATGCCTCGGATCAGAACCAGAAGCGCTGGTGGCAGCAAAAGCTGGAGGCCATCCGCAGCAAGCCGAATTTTTCGGCCGACAAGAAGAAACGCATTCTTGACCGTTTGACGGCGGCCGAGGGCCTGGAGCGCTACCTGCACACCAAGTTCGTGGGGCAAAAGCGCTTCTCGCTGGAAGGGGGCGAGTCCTTCATCGCCGCCATGGACGAGCTGATCAACGCCGCCGGCGCCAGGGGCGTGCAGGAGCTGGTGATAGGCATGGCCCACCGCGGCCGCCTGAACGTGCTCGTGAACACCCTGGGCAAGATGCCCAGCGACCTGTTTGCCGAGTTCGAGCACACGGCCCCCGAAGACCTGCCCGCCGGCGACGTCAAGTACCACCAGGGTTTCAGCTCCGACGTGTCCACCGCCGGTGGCCCGGTGCACCTGTCGCTGGCCTTCAACCCCTCGCACCTGGAGATCGTCAATCCCGTGGTCGAGGGCTCGGTGCGCTCGCGCATGGATCGCCGCGCCGACCCGCATGGCAAGCAGGTGCTGCCGGTGCTGGTGCACGGCGATGCGGCCTTTGCCGGCCAGGGCGTGAACCAGGAGACGTTGGCCCTGTCGGAAACCCGTGGCTACACCACGGGCGGCACGGTGCACATCATCATCAACAACCAGATCGGCTTCACCACCAGCGATCCGCGCGACCTGCGTTCCACGCTGTACTGCACCGACATCGTGAAGATGATCGAGTCGCCGGTGCTGCATGTGAACGGCGACGATCCGGAATCCGTGTGCCTGGCCGTGCAGCTGGCCCTGGAGTACCGCATGGAGTTCTCCAAGGACGTGGTGATCGACATCATCTGCTACCGCAAGCTGGGCCACAACGAGCAGGACACGCCCATGCTTACCCAGCCGCTGATGTACAAGAAGATTGCGGCCCACCCCGGCACGCGCAAGCTGTATGCCGACAAGCTGGCCGCGCAAGGCCTGGGCGAGACCCTGGGCGACGACATGGCCAAGGCGTATCGCGCCGCCATGGACGCCGGCAAGCACACCATCGACCCGGTGTTGACCAACTTCAAGAGCAAGTACGCCGTCGATTGGAGCCCCTTCCTGGGCAAGACCTGGACGGACGCCGGCGACACCGCCATTCCGCTGACCGAATGGAAGCGCCTGGCCGAGCGCATCACCACCATCCCCGAAAACGTCACGCCGCACATGCTGGTGAAGAAGGTCATCGATGACCGCGCCGCCATGGGCCGGGGCGAGCACAACGTGGACTGGGGCATGGGCGAGCACATGGCGTTCGCCTCGCTTGTCGCCTCGGGCTACCCCATCCGCCTGTCGGGCGAGGACAGCGGGCGCGGCACCTTCACGCACCGCCATGCCGTGATCCACGACCAAAAGCGCGAGAAGTGGGACGAGGGTACCTACGTGCCGCTGCAAAACGTTGCCGAGAACCAGGCGCCGTTCGTCGTCATCGACTCCATCCTGTCCGAAGAGGCGGTGCTGGCGTTCGAATACGGCTATGCATCGAATGATCCCAACACGCTGGTGATCTGGGAGGCGCAGTTTGGTGACTTTGCCAACGGCGCGCAGGTGGTGATCGACCAGTTCATCGCCTCGGGCGAGGTGAAATGGGGCCGCATCAACGGCCTGACGCTGATGCTGCCGCATGGCTACGAGGGCCAGGGCCCCGAGCATTCCTCGGCACGCCTGGAGCGCTTCATGCAGCTGGCGGCCGACGCCAACATGCAGATCGTGCAGCCGACCACGGCCAGCCAGATCTTCCACGTGCTGCGCCGCCAGATGGTGCGCAACCTGCGCAAGCCCCTGGTCATCATGACGCCCAAGAGTCTGCTGCGCAACAAGGATGCGACCTCGCCGCTGTCCGAGTTCACCAAGGGCGGCTTCCAGACCGTGCTGGGCGAGCGCGACGAGGCGGTGGTGAAGAGCGCCGCCAAGGTCAAGCGCGTCATTGCCTGCTCGGGCAAGGTGTACTACGACCTGGTGAAAAAGCGCGTCGAGGCCGAGCGCAGCGACGTGGCCATCATCCGCGTCGAGCAGCTCTACCCCTTCCCGCACAAGGCCTTTGCCGCCGAGCTGAAGAAGTACCCGAACGTGACCGACATCGTGTGGTGCCAGGACGAGCCGCAGAACCAGGGTGCCTGGTTCTTCATCCAGCACAACATCCACGAGAACTTGCAGGACGGCCAGAAGCTCGGCTACGCCGGCCGTGCCGCCTCGGCCTCGCCGGCCGTGGGTTACGCGCACCTGCACCAGGATCAGCAAAAGTCGCTGATCGAGGCGGCCTTCGCCAAGCTCAAGGGTTTTGTTCTGACGAAATAACCGGGTCTGGCGTTGTGCGTCTGGCGTTTAGCGAAACGCACGCACAGCGCCCATCCCACGCACAACGCACAACACATAACGGAATTCAAAATGGCAATCGTAGAAGTCAAGGTTCCCCAGCTGTCCGAGTCCGTGGCCGAGGCCACGCTGCTGCAGTGGAAGAAAAAGCCCGGTGAGGCCGTCGCCCAGGACGAGATCCTGATCGAGATCGAGACCGACAAGGTGGTGCTGGAAGTGCCCGCTCCTGCCGCCGGCGTGATGGCCGAGCATGTGGTGGGCGATGGTGGCACCGTGGTCTCCGAGCAGGTGATCGCCAAGATCGACACCGAAGGCAAGGCCGGCGCCGCTGCGCCCGCTGCTGCGCCCGTGGCTGCGGCGGCTCCTGCCGCAGCACCGGCGGCTGCCGCCGGCAAGGGCGACGTGGCCATGCCCGCCGCCGCCAAGATCCTGGCCGAGAACAACCTGTCAGCGGGCCAGGTGGCCGGCACCGGCAAGGATGGCCGCGTGACCAAGGGCGACGCGCTGGCGGCCGTGGCCGGCGGCGTCAAGTCCACCGCCGCCGTCATCCCCACCGGCGTGCC
The DNA here is from genome assembly GCA_018240995.1 of Pseudomonadota bacterium. Classification (GTDB taxonomy): domain Bacteria; phylum Pseudomonadota; class Gammaproteobacteria; order Burkholderiales; family Burkholderiaceae_C; genus Alicycliphilus. The sequence continues at coordinate 9,689 of JAFEES010000075.1, forward strand.
CACCAAGGCGCTGCCGCAGGTGGCGGCGCCGTCCTCTGCCCTGGATCTGGGTGATCGCCCCGAGCAGCGCGTGCCCATGAGCCGCCTGCGTGCGCGCGTGGCCGAGCGCCTGCTGCAGTCGCAGTCCACCAACGCCATCCTGACCACCTTCAACGAGGTCAACATGGCCCCG
>JAFEES010000076.1 GCA_018240995.1 Pseudomonadota bacterium
GATCAGCGCCGCCAGCCGCGAGCAAAGCGCCGGCGTGGCCCAGGTGGGCGAGGCCGTCACGCAGATGGATCAGGTCACGCAGCAAAATGCCGCGCTGGTCGAACAGATGGCGGCGGCGGCCGGCAGCCTGAACAGCCAGGCACGCGAGCTGGTGCAGGCCGTGGCGGTGTTTCAATTGGCGCAGGGTGGTCGGCCTGCGAGCCACCCGGCCGGCGCTGGCCAGGCCAGGCCGCCTGCGCACCGCACCGCTGCGCCGGCGGCCGTTGCCACCGCCAAGCCGGCACCGGGGAAGGCCCCGGCTGCCGCCAGTCGACCGGCGCTGGCCACCGCCGGGCAGGACGACGATTGGGACAGCTTTTGAGCGGGTCAGGCAGCACCATCAGCAGCCCTGAACGGGCTGCGCCGCCGTAGCTCCCGCAGGTACAGCGATAGCTGACTGTCCTCGCGCGCCAGGTAGTCGTCTATCGCGCGCGCAAACGCCGGATGCGCCAGCCAATGCGCACTGGCTGCCGGCACCGGCATCAGGGCGCGCGCCATCTTGTGCTCGCCCTGGGCGCCGCCCTCGAAGCGGTGCACGTCCTGGGCGATGCACCAGGCGATGGGCTGGTAGTAGCAGGCCTCGAAATGCAGGCAGTCCACGCGCTCCAGGGCGCCCCAGTAGCGGCCATAGGCTGTTGATATCAAGCTTTTTTCGGATCCAACGCCCGATGGATTAGCGTTGACAGCTATCAAACTGCTAGCTATCTGGCGACCGCCGCGCTCGGCCACGAACAGCACCCAGGCCTCGGGCAAATGTTCCTGCATGAGCCTGAAGAAGGCGCGCCTGAGGTAGGGCGGGTTGCCATGCTCCAGGTAGGTGCGTTGGTAGCAGCGGTAGAAGAAATCCCAGTCGGCGGCCGTGATCTCGTGGCCGCGCAGCACGCGAAAGCTCACGCCGGCATCGTGCACGCGACGGCGCTCCTGGCGGATTTTCTTGCGCTTGTCCTGTGCCAGAGAGGCCAGGAAGTCGTCGAAATCGGCGAACGACGCGGCACTTTGGGGATGCCGGTTGTGCCAGTGGAACTGCACCTGGTGACGCGCAAGCAGGCCGGCCGCGCGCGCGGCGGCCAGGTCGTCGTCGGCCGCAAACAGCAGGTGCAGCGACGACAGGCCGGCTTCTCGCGCCCAGTCCAGCAGCGCCCGCAGCAGTGCCGCCCGCGATGCGTCGCCCCGCGCCAGCAGCCGGCTGCCGGGCACGGGCGTGAAGGGCACGGCGACCACGGCCTTGGGGTAGTAGCGCAGGCCGTGGCGCTCATGGGCATCGGCCCAGGCCCAGTCGAAGACATATTCACCGTAGGAATGCGCCTTGAGGTACAGGGCGCAGGCGGCCTGCAGCGTGCTCCCCTGCCATAGCGTGAAATAGCGCGGCGCCCAGCCCGTGTGCGCCGTGGCGCTGCCGCTGGCCTCCAACGCGGCCAGATAGGCGTGGCGCATGAAGGGCGTGGGCCGAGACTGGCGCGCCAGCAGGGCATCCCAGGCGGTGGCATCGACCTGGGTGGCCGAGTCGTACAGGCGCAGTTCGTGGCGGGGCGTGGTGTCGGTCAAAAGCGGTGCGTGAAACGAGCGGGGGCGTCCATCATGGCGCCAAAACCGTTGCCCCGCGCGGCACGGGGGCTGCGGGCATAATCGACCGCGCTTTTTCGTCCTTCCCCCTATGTCCTTCGTCATCAGCATCGCCCAGCTCAATTTCGTGGTGGGCGACTTGCCGGGCAACACCCGGAAAATTATCCGCGCCGCGCATGAGGCCCATGCGGCCGGCGCCCGTCTGCTGCTGACGCCCGAGCTGGCGCTGTGCGGCTATGCGGCCGAGGACCTGTACCTGCGGCCGGCCTTCCTGTCCGCCTGTGAACAGGCCCTGGCCGAGATCGCCTTGGCGACGGCCGCGCTGCCGGGGCTGGCCCTGGTGGTGGGCCACCCGCAGCGCATGCGCCAGGCGGTGGGCGAGGCCGATCACAGCCTGTGCCACAACGCCGCCAGCGTGCTGCGCGCGGGCCGCATCGAGCAAACCTACGCCAAGCAGTACCTGCCCAATTACGAGGTTTTCGACGAGCGTCGCTACTTCGTGCCGGGCGCGGACGGCTGCGTGTTCGAGGTCGATGGCCTGCGCCTGGGCCTGCTGATCTGCGAGGACGCCTGGTACAGCGGCCCCGCCCGCCGCGCGCTTGAGGCGGGCGCGCAGATGCTGGTCACGATCAATGCCTCGCCCTACCACCTGGGCAAGGGGGCCGAGCGCGAGCAGGTGATGCGCGAGCGCGTGCGCGAGACCGGCCTGCCCCTGGTCTACGCCCACCTGGTGGGTGGGCAGGACGAGGTGGTGTTCGAGGGGCGCTCGTTTGCCCTGAACGCCGACGGCAGCGTGGCGGCGCGCGCGCCTGGTTTTGAGGAAAAAATGCTGTTTGTGCATGTGGATAAAGCGCAGGCAGCTATCACTATGAAAGCGGAAGTGGCGCCGCGCGAGGCCTGGGAGGCCGAGCTTTGGGCGGCCCTGGTGCTGGGCGTGCGCGACTATATCGGTAAGAACGGCTTTCCCGGTGTGCTGCTGGGGCTGTCCGGCGGCATCGACTCGGCCCTGGTGTTGGCGATTGCCGTGGACGCCCTGGGCGCGGACAGGGTGCGCACGGTGATGATGCCCTCGCCCTACACGGCCGACATCAGCTGGATAGACGCGCGCGACATGGCCGAGCGCCTGAAGGTGCGCTACGACGAGATCGCCATCGCCCCGCAGTTCGAGGCCTTCAAGGCGGCGCTGGCGCCCCAGTTCGCCGGACGGCCCGAGGACACGACCGAGGAAAACCTGCAGGCGCGCATCCGCGGCACGCTGCTCATGGCGCTATCCAACAAATTTGGCAGCGTGGTGCTGACCACGGGCAACAAGAGCGAACTGGCCACGGGCTATTGCACGCTGTATGGCGACATGGCCGGGGGCTTTGCCGTGATCAAGGACGTGCTCAAGACGCGCGTGTTCGCGCTGGCGCGCTGGCGCAACGCCAACGACCCTTATGGTACGGGCGTGAGCCCCATCCCCGAGCGCATCATCACCCGCCCGCCCAGCGCCGAGCTGCGCCCGGATCAGACCGACCAGGACAGCCTGCCGCCCTACGAGGTGCTGGACGCCATCGTCGAGCGCTACATGGAAAACGACGAGCCCTTGGAGGACATCGTGCGCGCGGGCTTTGCGCGCGCCGACGTGGAGCGCGTCACCCGCCTCATCCAGGTGAACGAATACAAGCGCCGCCAGGCACCGGTGGGCGTGCGCGTCACGCGCCGCAGCTTTGGCAAGGACTGGCGCTATCCGATGACGAACAAGTTCAGGGCCTGATCCAGCCGGGGCCGCAATGATTCATATCCAGGAGTTTTCAGCATGCAAATGATTACCGCCGTCATCAAGCCGTTCAAGCTCGAAGAGGTCAGGGAGGCCTTGGCCGAATGCGGCGTGACGGGCTTGACGGTGACCGAGGTGAAGGGCTTTGGCCGGCAAAAAGGCCATACCGAGCTCTACCGCGGCGCCGAATATGTGGTGGACTTTCTGCCCAAGGTGAAGATCGAGGTGGTGGTGCGTGACCAGGACGTGGATCGCTGCGTGGACGCCATCGTCGGCGCGGCGCGCACCGGCAAGATCGGCGACGGCAAGATTTTCGTCACCGCCGTGGAGCGCGTGGTGCGCATCCGCACCGGCGACCTGGACGACGCCGCCGTCTGATCAGATCACGTCGCGCAGCGGGATGGCGCTGGCGTTCAGGCCGGCGTCCTGCACCAGGGCGGCGAGCAGATCGGCGGGTTCGCTGCCGGTGCGTATCAGCCCCATCTGCCATTCGCTCATCAGGCCGTTTGTCACGGCATGCTGCATGAAGGCCATCAGGCCGCTGTAGTAGCCGCCGGTGTCCAGCAGGCCCACGGGCTTGTCGTGGTAGCCCAGCTGGCGCCAGGTCCAGACCTCGAATAGCTCCTCCAGCGTGCCTATGCCGCCGGGCAGGGCCAGGAAGGCATCGCTGCGCTCGGCCATCATGGCCTTGCGCTCGTGCATGGTTTGCACGATGTGCAGCTCGTCGCACAGCTGGTTGGCCAGCTCCTTGTCCACCAGCGCCTGCGGGATGATGCCCACCACGCGCCCGCCGGCCAGGCGCGTGGCCTCGGCCACCTGGCCCATCAGGCCGCTGCGCCCGCCGCCATACACCAGCTGCCCGCCGTGGCGGCCGATCCAGCGGCCCACGGCCTGGGCGGCCTCGGTGAACAAGGGGTTGTCGCCCTGGCGTGAGCCCAGGTAAACGCATACGGAAAAAGCCACATCAGCCATTCAAGAAAACCTTTGGTAAAGCGCCGCGGCCCAGACCGCGCCGCACAGCAGCAGGCTCAGCAGCACGGCGGCGCTGCCCAGATCCTTGGCGCGCTTGGACAGATCATGCAGTTCGGGGCCTATGCGATCTATGGCCGCCTCTATGCCGGAGTTGAGCAGCTCGGTGACCAGCACCAGCACCACGGTGGCGGCCAGCAAGGTGGTTTCGACCCAGCCGCGGCCCAGCCAGCACGCCAGCGGCAGCAGCACGGCGGCCAGGACAGCCTCTTGGCGGAACGCCTTTTCGGCCCAGCCCGCGCGCAGCCCGGCCAGTGAATAGCCGGTGGCATGCCACAGGCGGTTCAGGCCGGTGCGCTGCTTGTGTGGGTGGGCGGTGGGCGTATCGGGCATGGCGGTGCTGGCGCGACTCATTTCTTCTTGCGAGGCACCGGCGGCAGCACATGGTGCACCAGACGCGTGCCCGCCAGCGCATCGTGCCAGAACTGGCGTTGAGGGTGAAGGCGGCTCAACAGCGCCCAGATGACCACCCAGCCAAGCACGATGGCTGCGGACGCGCCGCCGGAAAGGTGGTAGGGCGCAATCACCGCCAGGGGCGGCACGAACCAGATCCAGCTGAGCAGGTAGCGCAGCAGGGCGCGCTTTTGGCTGATCAGCCGGCCCTGGCGGTCGACCACGCGTATATGCCAGGTCTTCATGGCCAGGGTATGGCCGCGTGACCAGAACCAGACGAAATAAATGCCGAAGACGATGAACAGGAAGGCCTGCAACCCGTGGCGGTTGTCCATGGCGTTGCGCGTCTGGGTCAGCGTGCCGAACAGGTAGCCGGCGATGAACACCACGCCGAACATGAGCATGCCCTCATAGAGCCAGCAGGCCATGCGCCGGTGCAGCGGCGGGGCCATGCCGCCCGTCGGCGGCGATATTGGGGCAGGGGATGCGGCAGTGGTGGTTTCCGACGGGCCTGGTGGGCTGGACGTGGACATGCAGGAACGGGACGGCAAGCGTGTTATTCGGGGGGATGCAGCGGCGGATAGTAACGGGCTGGTTCTTCCTTGGCCTCGGATGCACCCGAGGCGGGCTCCAGCGGCGCCAGCGGCGCGGCCACGGCCGAGGGGGTGTTGATGGGTGCCGTCTCGACGATGGCGGGCGGCGGCGGCAGGGTGATCGGCGCGGGGTGCAGCACCGCCGGCGGCAGGATTTTGGGCGGATTGGGCACGGCAGCAGGGGCTTCGATGGCCGCGGGCACGCGTGCCAGCTTCCTGGGCGATACCGGGTGAATGGCCGTGGCGGCGCCCCGGGGCTTGGGGGCGGCCCTGGCGGCCAGGCGCTTCTTTTCCTCGGCGCTCAGCGCCTGATAGGCCTCCCATTGGGCGCGCCTGTCGTCCGCCGGCAACCTGGCCGCGGCGGCGTAGTTCAGCCGCGCCTGGCTGCGTTGCTGGGCGCTCAGGTTGGCCCAGTCCGTGATGCGCTCCAGCATCTTGGCCTGCTCCTCGGGCGTGAGCGCATGAAAGCCAGCCGCCAGGTTCAACCAGTTGCGCTTTTGCACCTCGCTGAGCATGGCCCAGCGGTTGGCCAGCGGATACAGGGCCTCCTTTTGCCGGGTCGTGAGGCTGGACCAGGGCGGGCCGACTTCGGGCCTGGGGGCGGGTTGCGCCTCGCCATGCCTGCCGCCGCCCAGGGCCTGCGGCGGCATGGGCGTGCTCGGTGCCACGCGCATATAGGCGGCCATCCACCAGCCGCCGACTGCCAGCCCAACCAGCAACACAAAAGCCAGCACGAATGCTGGCAATGCGTGGCCGGTGCTACGGGAGGGGAATGCGTGCATGCAGGCGCTAAAGATATCCGTTCAGCGGATCATGGGGTCTGGTTGGACGACTTCAGGAACTGCACGAAGCCCGGGTCGGCGTAGGCCGAAGGGGGCAGGTCGCCGGTCAGCAGCGCGGAGTCTACTTCGGCTATCTCGGTGGCGACGGCGTCGTCCTGCGTCACGTTGACGACAACCAGGCCCACTACCAGGGCCGCCAGCGGGACGGCAGACATCAGTGCGCGCCACCAGTTGCCGCCCTCGCGCCCCCAGCCGCCGAGCGCGGCGGTGCCACCGCTGACAAAGATCTGCGCAGCGGTTTCCGCCTGCGGCGCCGTTTGCACGGCTGGCCGCTTGCGTTTGGCCAGGGCCTGCATGCGTGCGGCGCGCAGGCGCTCGGTGATGTCGTAGTGCAGGTCGGCATTGCCGTGCGTCAGGCGCGCGGTAAGGCGGCGCGCGTAGGCGTCTGCCGCCTGATTGGCTTGCATGCTGGGTTCTGTGGTGCGGTTCATAGCACGATTCCTTTGGCCTTCAGTGCCTTGCTGAGGGTATGGACGGCGCGGAAACAATGCGTTTTGACGCTGCCTTCGGAGCAGCCCATGGCGGCGGCGGTTTCTGCGACATCCATCTCCTCCCAGTAACGCATCAAAAACGCTTCGCGTTGACGTGCCGGCAATTGTTGTATCTCGGTTTCAATGGCGCGCAAGACCTGGGCGCGTCGCAGGCTGTCCTCGGCGCTTTGCGCGGCCTCGCCTTCGGGAAGGCCGGCGTGCACCTCCAGGAAGTCGAAATCCGCCCCGTCCTCGCCCGGGCCCTCGAAGTCGCTCAGGCTGGTGAACAGGGCGTTGCGTGTCTTTTGCCGGCGAAACCAGTCCAGCGTGCAGTTGGTCAAAATACGCTGGAACAGCATGGGCAGCTCGCCCGCCGGCTTGTCGCCGTAATGCTCGGCCAGCTTGAGCATGCTGTCCTGGACGATGTCCAGCGCCGCCTCCTCGTTGCGAACGTGGTACAGCGTGCGCTTGAAGGCACGCTTGTCAACGCTCTTGAGGAAGTCGGATAGCTCTTGTTCTGTAGCCAAAAGGCAAAGGACCCGCGGCGGGCCGGCTGTGACGGTTGGGCTGGCACGAGGTGCAGCCTGCAAGCCGGCGATTATCGCACCGCATATGTATTTTTTTGCAGCAACACGTGCCAGGCCTTGTGTGCAGTGCAATAATCCGTGTCGCAAATCAAAAAGGCAAACGGGTCTCGGTTCGGCGTTCACTCCACTCGCCCATGGCTGAGGCCTCAAGTCCCAAGTCGGCTCCATAAGAGTGCGCACAAGGGGCACCCAAGGTTTTTCGTTAGAGAAATTCGCAAAGGTTGATCATGGAAATCTCCAAGGCCGAGCTGACCTCGGCAGCAGCAGCATCGCAGGCATCGGGCTCCCAGGAGCTCATGGGTGCCGAAATCCTCGTCAAGGCCCTGCAGGCAGAGAACGTGCAGTACATCTGGGGCTACCCCGGTGGCGCCGTCCTGCATATCTACGACGCCCTGTACAAACAGGAAACCATGCAGCATGTGCTGGTGCGCCACGAGCAGGCCGCCGTGCATGCGGCTGATGGCTACGCGCGCGCCACCGGCGAGGTGGGCGTGGCGCTGGTCACTTCCGGCCCCGGCGTGACGAATGCCGTTACCGGCATTGCCACGGCCTACATGGATTCCATTCCCATGGTCATCATCACCGGCCAGGTGCCTACGCCCGCGATCGGGCTGGATGCCTTCCAGGAATGCGACACCGTGGGTATCACCCGCCCCATCGTCAAGCACAACTTCCTGGTCAAGGATGTGCGCGACCTGGCGCTGACGATGAAGAAAGCCTTCCACATCGCGCGTACCGGCCGCCCCGGCCCCGTGGTGGTGGACATCCCGAAGGATGTTTCCTTCAAGAAAACGCCCTACAACGGCTACCCCAAGAGCGTCGAAATGCGCTCGTACAACCCGGTCAAGAAGGGTCATGCGGGCCAGATCCGCAAGGCGCTGCAGCTGCTGCTGACGGCCAAGCGTCCCTACATCTACACCGGCGGCGGCGTGCTGCTGGGCAATGCCACGCAGGAGCTTCGCACCCTGGTGGACATGCTGGGCTACCCCGTCACCAATACGCTGATGGGCCTGGGCGCGTTTCCGGCCACCGACCGGCGCTTTCTGGGCATGCTGGGCATGCACGGCACGATAGAGGCCAACAACGCCATGCAGAACTGCGACGTGCTGCTGGCCGTGGGCGCGCGCTTCGACGACCGCGTGATCGGCAACCCCAAGCATTTCGCGCAGAACGATCGCAAGATCATCCACATCGACATCGACCCGTCGAGCATCTCCAAGCGCGTGAAGGTGGACATTCCCATCGTCGGCGATGTCAAGGAGGTTCTGGCCGAGCTGATCGCCATGATCCGCGAGACCACCACCCGCGCCGATGCCGGGGCGCTGGCCGCCTGGTGGGATCAGATCGAGGCCTGGCGCGGCCGCGACTGCCTGAAGTACGACCGCGGTAACACCGAGGTCATCAAGCCGCAGTTTGTGGTCGAGACGCTGTGGAACATGACGCAGGACGTGGAGGCCTACATTACCTCCGACGTGGGCCAGCACCAGATGTGGGCGGCGCAGTACTACAAGTTCGACCAGCCGCGCCGCTGGATCAACTCGGGCGGCCTGGGCACCATGGGCGTGGGTATACCGTACGCCATGGGCATCAAGCTGGCCAAGCCCGATGCGGAGGTGTTCTGCATCACCGGCGAGGGCTCGGTGCAGATGAACATCCAGGAGCTGTCCACCTGCCTGCAGTACAACACGCCGATCAAGATCTGCTCGCTGAACAACCGCTACCTGGGCATGGTGCGCCAGTGGCAGGAGATCGAATATTCCGGCCGCTACAGCCACAGCTACATGGACGCGCTGCCCAATTTCGTGAAGCTGGCCGAGTCCTATGGCCATGTGGGCATGCTCATCGAGCGCCCGCAGGACGTGGAGCCGGCGCTGCGCGAGGCGCGCAAGCTCAAGGATCGCACGGTGTTCATGGACTTCCGCACCGACCCCTCCGAGAACGTGTTCCCCATGGTGCGCGCGGGCAAGGGCATTACCGAGATGCTGCTGGGCTCGGAAGATCTTTGAATGCACGTCGAGCGTTAAGCGTTGAGCGTTTTGCGTTGAGCGGGAGTTACACGCAAAACGCTTGACGCACCACCTCCCCGAAGAATCTATTGCCTGCCAAGCCTGGCGCTTACCGGTGCCAGGGGAGGGCAGCAAAAAACGACAGTTTTCTGCGACCATTTTTTGATCGTGCTGTCGTCGCAAAAAGAGGAATCTGAAATGAAACACATCATTGCCGTTTTGATCGAGAACGAGGCCGGCGCGCTGTCGCGCGTGGTGGCGCTGTTTTCTGCGCGTGGCTACAACATCGAGTCGCTGACCGTGGCGCCTACCGAGGATGCGTCGCTGTCGCGCATGACCATACAAACCACGGGCTCGGACGACGTGATCGAGCAGATCACCAAGCACCTGAACCGCCTGATTGAAGTGGTCAAGGTGGTCGACCTGACCGAGGGCGCCTACACCGAGCGCGAGCTGATGATGGTCAAGGTGCGCGCCGTGGGCAAGGAGCGCGAGGAGATGAAGCGCATGGCCGACATCTTCCGCGGCCGCATCATCGACGTGACCGACAAGAGCTATAC
>JAFEES010000077.1 GCA_018240995.1 Pseudomonadota bacterium
TCTTGTCCAGAAAGGCCTGTTCCGACGCGTCCAGGCCCAGCACGGCCTCGGAGATTTCGGTGTTGATGTGCTCCACGGCCTTCAAGACGCCCTTGCCCAGGTAACGGTTCTTGTCGCCGTCGCGCAGCTCGATGGCCTCGCGGCTGCCGGTGGAGGCGCCACTGGGCACGGCGGCGCGGCCCATCACGCCCGATTCGAGCAGCACGTCGCACTCGACGGTGGGGTTGCCGCGGCTGTCCAGCACTTCGCGGCCTACGATGTCAACAATGGCGCTCATGGAGTTTCCTTCGGGGTTGCTTGAAATCGGTATCGGGTGGGATTGCGGTCAAATATGGCTGCAGCGCTTGTGTGTAAAGCGCAAACAGCTATCAATAGCGTAGTTTCATGGCCTGGGCCGCAAGCGCGAGTATCGTTGATGGGGTATGCACCATTGCGTGCATTGTGGGCGCAATGGTTTCACCCTCAGGCGTCAAAGTCGTTTTCGAGAAAACCGTTTTCCTTCGTAACCTGATCCAGCGCCACCAGGGTTTCCAACAGTGTGCGCATGTGCTTGAGCGGCACGGCGTTGGGGCCGTCGGACCAGGCCTCTGCCGGGCGGGGATGGGTTTCCATGAACAGGCCGGCCACGCCCACGCCCACGCCGGCGCGGGCCAGCACCGGCACCATGGCGCGCGCGCCGCCGCTCACCGCGCCCAGGCCGCCGGGCTTTTGCACGGAATGCGTCACGTCGAACACCACCGGCGCGCCGGAGTTGCGCATCTCGGCCAGGCTGGTCATGTCGGCCACCAGGTTGTTGTAGCCAAAGCTCACGCCGCGCTCGCAGGCCAGGAAGCGGTCTTCACTCAATCCCACTTCCTGCGCGGCGGCGCGCGCCTTGTCGATCACGTTCTTCATGTCCCAGGGCGCGAGGAACTGCCCCTTCTTGATGTTCACCGGCTTGCCCGACTGCGCCACGGCACGGATGAAATCCGTCTGGCGGCACAGGAAGGCGGGGGTCTGCAGCACGTCCACGACGCTGGCCACCTCGGCCACCTGCGACGCGTCGTGCACGTCGGTGAGTATCGGCAGCTCAAGCTGGCGGCGCACCTCATCGAGGATCTTCAGGCCCGCCTCCAGCCCCACGCCGCGCTGGCTGCCGCCGGATGAGCGGTTCGCCTTGTCGAACGAGCCCTTGTAGATCAGCGGTATGCCCAGGGCGCTGCAGCTTTCCTTGAGCTGGCCCGCGACGTCCAGCGACAGCTGCAGGCTTTCGATGGAGCAGGTGCCGGCGATGAGGAAAAAGCGTTGATCCAGGCCAACGTCAAAGCCGCAGAGTTTCATGGTCAGGCCTTTTGGTGGGCAATGGCCGCCTTCACGAAGGCGTTGAACAGCGGGTGGCCGTTCCAGGGCGTGGACTTGAACTCGGGGTGGAACTGCACGCCCACGAACCAGGGGTGCACGCTGGTGGGCAGCTCGACGATCTCGGTCAGGTGCTCGCGCTGCGTCAGCGCCGAGATCACCAGGCCCGCCGCGCGCAGCTTGTCCAGGTACTGCACGTTGGCCTCGTAGCGGTGGCGGTGGCGCTCGGTGACCACGTCGCCATAGATGCTGTGCGCCAGCGTGCCGGCCTGCACGTCCGAGCTTTGCGCCCCCAGGCGCATGGTGCCGCCCAGGTCGGAGTTCTCGTCGCGCGTCTTGATGCTGCCGTCCTCGTCCTGCCACTCGGTGATCAGGGCGATCACCGGGTGCTGGCAGTGCGCGTCGAACTCGGTGGAATTGGCGCCTTCCAGGCCCGCCACATGGCGCGCGTATTCGATGGTGGCCACCTGCATGCCCAGGCAGATGCCGAGATACGGCACCTTGTGCTCGCGCGCGTAGCGGGCGGTGCTGATCTTGCCCTCGACCCCGCGCGAGCCAAAGCCGCCGGGCACGAGGATGGCGTGGTACTGGCCCAGCTGCTCGGCCGCGTTGGCGTCGGTGATGGTTTCCGAATCCACATGCGTGATCTTCACGCGCACATGGCTTTGCATGCCGGCGTGCTTGAGCGCCTCGTTCACCGACTTGTAGGCGTCCGACAGCTCCACGTACTTGCCCACCATGGCGATCTGCACCTCGCCCTGCGGGTGCTCGTACTCGCGCACCAGGTCGTCCCAGCGCTTCAGGTTGGCCGGCGGCGTGTTCAGGCGCAGCTTGTCGCAGATCAGGCCGTCCAGGCCCTGCTCATGCAGCATGCGCGGCACCTTGTAGATGGTGTCCACGTCCCACATGCTGATCACGCCCCAGGCCTGCACGTTGGTGAACAGCGAGATCTTCTCGCGCTCCTCCTCGGGCACGGCATGGTGGGCGCGGCACAGCAGGGCGTCGGGCTGGATGCCGATCTCGCGCAGCTTTTGCACCGTGTGCTGGGTGGGCTTGGTCTTCAGCTCGCCGGCCGTGGCGATCCAGGGCAGATAGGTCAGGTGCACGAAGGCCGAATTGTTCTGGCCCCATTTGAGTGACAGCTGGCGCACGGCCTCCAGGAAGGGCAGGGACTCGATGTCGCCCACCGTGCCGCCGACCTCGCAGATGGCCACGTCCACCGCGTCCGGCGTGCCTATGCCGGCGCCGCGCTTGATGAACTCCTGGATCTCGCCCGTGACATGCGGGATCACCTGCACGGTCTTGCCGAGGTAGTCGCCGCGGCGCTCTTTTTCGAGCACGCTCTGGTAGATGCGGCCGGTGGTGAAGTTGTTGGCCTGCTTCATGCGCGTTTCGATGAAGCGCTCGTAATGGCCCAAGTCCAGGTCGGTCTCGGCGCCGTCGTCGGTCACGAAGACCTCACCATGCTGGAAGGGCGACATGGTGCCCGGATCCACGTTGATGTACGGGTCGAGCTTGATCAGGGTGACTTTGAGGCCGCGCGATTCGAGAATGGCGGCCAGCGACGCCGAGGCGATTCCCTTGCCCAGGGAAGACACCACGCCGCCGGTGACGAAGACAAATTTGGTCATGTCTTAGAAGGGGGTGAGCGGCGGTGGTTGTGCCACCGGCCGAAAGCCGACCCGCGGCTGGCGCTAGATCGGTTCAAACGCACGATTTTAACCGTGCTCACCCGGCGCCGCCGCCCGCCCCGGCGGCAGGCCATTCGCTGGCGGGGCTGATTACCATTTGCCAGGACGGCAATGCCTGCGTGACACTGCCGCCTTGGAAAGGAGGCGAGATGACACAGCCGCTGCCACCGTTGGAGGGCGAGCCCCGGACGCAGGCCATTGACGGCCTGATTGCCCGGTATCGCGATATGCCGGGCGCCACCCTGCCCATGCTGCACGCGCTGCAGGATGCTTTTGGCCATGTGCCCCCGGCGGCCGTGCCGCGCATCGCCCAGGCGCTGAACCTGTCGCGCGCCGAGGTGCATGGGGTGCTGGGCTTTTACCACCACCTGCGCACCCAGCCGCCGCCCAGGCGGCTGGTGCAGCTGTGCCGCGCCGAGGCCTGCCAGTCCATGGGCGCCGATGACCTGTGGGCACATGCCTGCGCAAGCCTGGGGCTGGACGCGGCGCGGCCGGGCGGCGCCACCACGGCCGACGGCGGCTTGGGCCTGCTGCCGGTGTACTGCCTGGGCCTGTGCGCCTGCGCGCCGGCGATGATGGTGGACGGCCAGCCGCATGGGCGGGTGCAGGCGGCGGACTTCGACCGCATCCTCAGCCAAGGCGGGCAGGGGCTATGACGCTGCAGGTTTTCATCCCCTGTGACTCGGCCGCCCTGGCCGTGGGCGCCGATGCCGTGGCCGCCGCCGTGCAGCGCGAGGCGGCCGCACGTGGCATGGCGCTGGAGCTGCGCCGCAATGGCTCGCGCGGCCTGTTCTGGCTGGAGCCGCTGCTGGAGGTCGCCACGCCCGCCGGACGCATAGCCTACGGGCCGGTGCGTGCGGCCGACGTGCCCGGCCTGTTCGATGCCGGCCTGCAGCAGGGCGGGCCGCACCCGCTGTGCCAGGGGCCGGTGGACGGCATCGCCTACCTGCAGAACCAGCAGCGCCTGACGTTCGCGCGCCTGGGGCTGACGCGCCCGCTGTCGCTCGAAGACGATGCCCAGCACGGCGGCTGGGCCGGCCTGCGCGCGGCCCTGGGCCTGGCGCCGGCGCAGCTGGTGCGGCAGGTGCTGGACAGTGGCCTGCGCGGGCGCGGCGGCGCGGCCTTTCCCGCCGGCCTCAAGTGGCAGACCGTGGCCCAGGCTGCCGCGGCGCAGAAATATGTGGTCTGCAATGCCGACGAGGGCGACAGCGGCAGCTTTGCCGACCGCATGCTGCTGGAGGGCGACCCCTTCCTGCTCATCGAGGGCATGGCGATTGCCGCGCTGGCCGTGGGTGCCACGCGCGGCTATGTGTATATCCGCTGCGAATACCCGCATGCCGTGGCCACCATGAACCAGGCGCTGCGGCTGGCCGAGCAGGCGGGCTTGCTGGGCGACGACATACTGCAGTCGGGGCGAGGCTTGCGGTTGGAGGTGCGCCAGGCCGCCGGCGCCTATATCTGCGGCGAAGAGACGGCCATGCTGGAAAGCATCGAGGGCAGGCGCGGCGTGGTGCGCGCCAAGCCGCCGCTACCGGCGCTGGCCGGCCTGTGGGGCCGGCCCACCCTGGTGCACAACGTGGTCACCCTGGCCTCGGTGCCCGCCATCCTGGCGCGCGGCGCGCAGTGCTACCGCGACCATGGCGTGGGGCTTTCGCGCGGCACGCTGCCGATACAACTGGCGGGCAATGTGCGCCGTGGCGGCCTGATTGAGACGGCCTTTGGCATCAGCCTGCGCCAGCTGGTGTTCGACTGGGGCGGCGGCAGCGCCAGCGGGCGGCCGGTCAAGGCCATACAGGTGGGCGGGCCGCTGGGCGCCTATGTGCCAGAGAAATACTGGGATTTGCCTTTGGACTACGAGGCCTATGCCGCCGTGGGTGCCAGCCTGGGCCATGGCGGCATCGTGGTGCATGACGACCGCGCCAACCTGGCGCAGCTGGCGCGCTACGCCATGGCGTTTTGCGCGCATGAATCCTGCGGCAAATGCACGCCCTGCCGCATCGGCTCCACGCGTGGCGTGGAGGTGATAGACCGGCTGCTGCAGGGCAGTACGCCGCAAAAGCTGCAGCAACAGGAGCTGCTGCGCGAGCTGTGCGACACCATGCTGCACGGCAGCCTGTGCGCCTTGGGCGGCATGACACCCTACCCAGTGCTCTCGGCGCTAGACCATTACCCCCAGGACTTCGGCCTGCCGCCAGCAGCCGGCAGCCAAGTCAGCCGCCATTCATGAGGTGCAGCATGCTCGACCCGTATCCGGACATCGACCATGGCACGCCGGCCAGCCAGTCCAGCCAACAGGTGACGCTGGCGATCGACGGCAAGGCGGTGAGCGTGCCCGCCGGCACCTCGGTGATGCGCGCCGCCGTGCAGGCCGGCGTGCAAATCCCCAAGCTGTGCGCCACCGACAGCCTGGAGGCCTTTGGCTCCTGCCGCCTGTGCCTGGTAGAGATTGAGGGCCGCAAGGGCTACCCCGCCAGCTGCACCACGCCCGTGGCCGAGGGCATGCAGGTGCGCACGCAAAGCCCCAAGCTGCAACAGCTGCGCCGGGGAGTGATGGAGCTGTACATCTCCGACCACCCGCTGGACTGCCTGACCTGCGCCGCCAATGGCGACTGCGAGCTGCAGGACATGGCCGGCGTCACCGGCCTGCGCGCGGTGCGCTACGGCGTCGGCGGGCAGTATGGCGGCGCGCACCATTTGGACAGCGCCCAGGATGCGTCCAACCCCTACTTTCGCTTTGACCCGGCCAAGTGCATTGTTTGCAGCCGCTGCGTGCGCGCCTGTGATGACATTCAGGGGACTTTTGCCCTGACCATTAGCGGACGCGGCTTTGCTGCCCATGTCTCGCCCGGGCAGGATCAGCCCTTCATGCAGTCGGACTGCGTCAGCTGCGGCGCCTGCGTGCAGGCCTGCCCGACCGATAGCTTGCAAGAGAAAAGCACCATCGAATGGGGGCTGGGCGAGCACAGCGTCGTCACCACCTGCGCCTATTGCGGCGTGGGCTGCGGCTTCAAGGCCGAGATGAAGGGCGACCAGGTGGTGCGCATGCTGCCCTGGAAGGACGGCAAGGCCAACGAGGGCCATGCCTGCATCAAGGGCCGCTTTGCCTGGGGCTATGCCACGCACCCCGATCGCCGGCTCAAGCCCATGATCCGCGCGCGCATCACCGACCCCTGGCAGGAGGTGAGTTGGGACGAGGCGATTGCCCACGCCGCCGGCGAGCTGCGGCGCATCCAGGCGCAATACGGGCGCAACGCGGTCGGTGCCATAGCCTCCTCGCGCTGCACCAATGAAGAGGCCTACCTGGTGCAAAAACTGGTGCGCGCCGGCTTTGGCAATAACAACGTGGACACCTGTGCGCGCGTCTGCCACTCGCCCACCGGCTATGGCCTGGGGCAGACCTTTGGCACCTCGGCCGGCACGCAGGACTTTGCCTCGGTGGCGCAGGCGGATGTCATCGTCATCATCGGCGCCAACCCCTCGGCGGCACATCCGGTGTTCGCATCGCGCTTGAAGCGCCGCCTGCGCCAGGGCGCCCGGCTGATCGTCATCGACCCGCGCCAGATCGAGCTGGTGGACGCGCCGCATGTGCGCGCCGACTACCACCTGCAACTGCGCCCGGGCACCAATGTGGCGGTGCTCAGCGCGCTGGCACATGTCATCGTCACCGAGGGGCTGCTGGCGCAGGACTACATAGACGCGCGCTGCGATGCCCAGTCTTTTGCCCAATGGCGCAGCTTTGTCGCCCGGCCAGACAACAGCCCCGAGGCGCTGGCGCCGGCCTGCGGCGTGCCCGCCGAGCAGTTGCGCGCCGCCGCGCGCCTGTACGCCACCGGGGGCAACGCCGCCATCTACTACGGCCTGGGCGTGACCGAGCATGCCCAGGGCTCCACGGCGGTGATGGCGATTGCCAACCTGGCCATGGCCACCGGCAACGTCGGGCGCGCCGGCGTGGGCGTGAACCCGCTGCGCGGGCAGAACAATGTGCAGGGCGCGTGCGACATGGGCTCGTTCCCGCATGAGCTGCCGGGCTACCGGCATATCTCGGACGCCACGGTGCGTGCCGACTTCGAGGCCGCCTGGGGCGTGCCGCTGGACGCCGAGCCGGGCCTGCGCATCCCGAATATGTTCGACGCCGCCGTCGCCGGCAGCTTCAAGGCCCTGTACTGCCAGGGTGAGGATCTGGCCCAGTCCGACCCCAACACCCAGCATGTGCAGGCGGCGCTGGCGGCCATGGAATGCGTCATCGTGCAAGACATTTTCCTGAACGAAACCGCGCAATACGCGCATGTCTTCCTGCCCGGCGCGTCGTTCATGGAAAAGGACGGCACCTTCACCAATGCCGAGCGGCGCATCTCGCGCGTGCGCCAGCTGATGCAGCCGCTGGCCGGCTATGCCGACTGGCAGGTGACGCTGAAACTGGCGCAGGCGCTGGGCTACGCCATGCACTACCAGCACCCGCGCGACATCATGGCCGAGATCGCCGCGCTCACGCCCAGCTTTGCCGGCGTCAGCTACGACAAGATCGAGCGCCTGGGTAGCGTGCAATGGCCATGCCATGCCGCCACGCCGGAGCAGGGCACGGCGATCATGCATGTCGGCGGCTTTGTGCGCGGCAAGGGGCGCTTCATGCCGACCCAATATGTCGCCACGGACGAAAAGGTGACGCGCAAATTCCCGCTGCTGCTGACCACCGGGCGCATCCTGTCGCAGTACAACGTGGGCGCGCAGACGCGGCGCACCGCCAATGTGCGCTGGCACAGCGCGGATATGCTGGAAATCCACCCGCATGACGCCCAGGAGCGCGGCATTGGCGACGGCGACCTGGTGGGCCTGCACAGCCGCGCCGGCAGCACCAGCATGCCCGCTTGCGTGACCGAGCGCGTGCCGCCGGGCGTGGTCTACACCACCTTCCACTTCCCCGAATCGGGCGCCAACGTCGTCACCACGGAAAACTCCGACTGGGCCACCAACTGCCCCGAGTACAAGGTCACCGCGGTGCAGGTCATGCCGGTGGCACAACCCGCGCCCTGGCAACAGCTGCAGCGGCGCATGCATGGCGAACAACAGACCCTGGCCGGCCTGGGGGCGCCATGCAAGTGAGCCACTTGCCAGCGGCCGCCCTTGCGTCTTGCAGCATGGTTGCGGTGCAGGGCTGGAGCGCGGGCCGGCCCGTGCAGCGCCAGGACTGCGTGGCGCAGGAGGCGCCCGTGGCCCTGGTGTTCAACGGCGTGTCGCATGCGGTGATGATGGCCACGCCCGATGCGCTGGAGGACTTCGCCCTGGGATTTGCCCTGTCCGAGGGCATCGTGGATCGGGCAGATCAGGTCTACGGCATGGAGGTGGAGGCCTCGGACAAGGGCTACACGCTGCAGATCGACATCGCCGCCGCCTGCTTTGCCCGCTTGAAGGACATGCGGCGCGCCCTCACCGGGCGCACCGGCTGCGGCCTGTGCGGCGCCGAAAGCCTGGAGCAAGCGCTGCGCCTGCCCGCCCCCGTGCCAGCGGGCGCCGGCGTGGCGCCGCCGGCCATCGCCCGGGCCATGGGCGACCTGCGCCAGCGCCAGCGGCTGCTGCACCTGACGGGCGCCACCCATGCCGCGGCCTGGTGCACGCCGCAGGGCGACATCACCCTGCTGCGCGAAGACGTGGGCCGGCACAATGCGCTGGACAAGCTCATAGGCGCCATGGCGCGCGCGGGCTGCGCCGCGGATCAGGGCTTTGTCGCCGTCACCAGCCGCGCCAGCTACGAGATGGTGCAAAAGGCCGCCCATGCGGGCGTGGGCCTGCTGGCCGCGGTGTCCGGCGTCACCGGCCTGGCCATCGAGGTGGCCGAGCGCTGCGGCCTGTGCCTGCTGGGTTTCGTGCGTGGCACGGACTTCAATGTCTACACCCATCCCCGGCGGGTGCTATGGAAGGCGCGCTGATGCAACCGAACCAGCTGCTGCGCATGGGCAACCAGATCGCCACCTTCTTCGACAGCTTTCCAGACCGCCAGGAGGCCATGCGCGAGCTGGCCATGCACCTGAAGAAGTTCTGGCCGCCGGCGATGCGGCACGAGCTGCTGGCGCTGTTCGACAGCACCGGCGGGGACGCCGCGCATGCGCTGCTGGCGGCGGCCGTGCGGGCGCACCGGCCGCTTATCGAATAGCACCGTCCAGCGCCGTGTTGCCAAAAACCGTCTGCTACATTGCCACCCCATGATGGAACTCGCTGGCAAACACATTGTTCTGGGCCTGAGCGGCGGCGTGGCCTGCTACAAGAGCGCCGAACTGACGCGGCTGCTGGTGAAGGCCGGCGCCACGGTGCAGGTGGTGATGACCGAGGCGGCCGGGCAGTTCATCACGCCCGTGACCATGCAGGCCCTGTCGGGGCGGCCGGTCTATGGCTCGCAGTGGGACGCGCGCGAGGGCAACAACATGCCCCATATCAACCTGAGCCGCGCGGCCGACGCCATCCTCATTGCGCCCTGCAGCGCCGACTTCATCGCGCGGCTGGTGCAGGGCCGGGCCGACGAGCTATTGAGCCTGATGTGCCTGGCACGGCCGATGGAGCGCGTGCCGCTGCTCATCGCCCCGGCCATGAACCGCGAGATGTGGGCCCACCCGGCCACGCGGCGCAACCTGGCCCAGCTGGCGCAGGACGGCGCCACGGTGCTGGGCGTTGGTTGCGGCGAGCAGGCCTGCGGTGAAGTGGGCGACGGCCGCATGCTGGAGGCTGAGGAAATCCTGGAGGAGCTGGAC
>JAFEES010000078.1 GCA_018240995.1 Pseudomonadota bacterium
GAGTTGGCTTGTTGAACGGCATCCATTGCGAGTGCGCGGATCGCATTCGCCATTTGTTGTGCATTGGCCATGTAAGGCGGCTCCACTGATAAGGGGCGGGTGGCAAAGCCCGCCATTTTACTGGCGTGCCTTATGGCGCACTGACATGGTGGCTCTGGCGCCAGGGTGATGCACTACAGTGCGC
The DNA here is from genome assembly GCA_018240995.1 of Pseudomonadota bacterium. Taxonomy (GTDB): domain Bacteria; phylum Pseudomonadota; class Gammaproteobacteria; order Burkholderiales; family Burkholderiaceae_C; genus Alicycliphilus. Next base: position 185 of record JAFEES010000078.1, read on the forward strand.
CCATGCACACACAGCCCCCAGCCCTGCTCCTGGCCGCCGGCCGCGGCGAGCGCATGCGCCCGCTGACCGACCATTGCCCTAAGCCGCTGCTGCCGGTGCAGGGGCTGCCGTTGCTGCAGTGGCATTTGCAGGCGCTGGCCCAGGCGGAGGTGAGGCAGGTGGTCATCAACACGGCCTGGTTGGGTGAGCAGATTAGCGCCAGATTTTCAAGTAATTTTGTGCTGCAATGCGCATCAAATAAGCGTAAACAGCTATCAATTTCATATTCGCACGAGGGCCTGGACTTTGGCGCCGCGCTGGAGACGGCCGGCGGCATCGCGCGCGCTTTGCCGCATCTTGGCGCCATCTTCTGGCTGGCCGCGGGCGACGTGTTCGCACCCGACTTCGGCTTCGAAGCCGCCGCCGTGGAGCGCTTTGCCGCCAGCGACGCGCTGGCCCATCTGTGGCTGGTGCCCAATCCAGAGCACAACCCGCGCGGCGACTTCGGCCTGTCGGCGGGCGGCCTGGCCCTGAACCTGCCCGCCGACCACCCCGGGCCGCGCCACACCTACAGCACCATCGCCCTGCTGCGCGCCGAGCTGTTCGCCGCGCCCTGGTGCGACATTCCCGCCGGCAACGCGCAGGGCGTGGCCGCGCCGCTGGCGCCGCTGCTGCGCCGCGCCATGGACGCCGGGCGCGTCACGGCCGAGCTGTACACCGGGCGCTGGACGGACGTGGGCACGCCCGAGCGGCTGGCGGCGTTGAACGCGCAGGCGCCGCAGCCGGGATAGCCGCCATGCGCTACGAGCTCTCGGATCTGCGGCTGTTCCTGGAGATCGCCCAGGCGCGCAACCTGACGGCCGGCGCCGCGGCCGTGTTCATCAGTCCCTCGGCCGCCAGCTACCGCCTGAAGAACCTGGAGCAGGCGCTGGGCACGGCGCTGTTCGAGCGCAGCTCGCGCGGCATGGACCTGACGCCCGCGGGCGAGGCCGTGCGGGTGCATGCGCGCGAGCTGTTCGAGGGCATAGAGCGCATGCAGGGCGATGTCAGCCGCTTCATCTCGGGCGTCAAGGGCCATGTGCGGCTGATTGCCAACAGCAGCTCGCTGAATGGCTTCGTCACGCCGACCCTGGGGCGCTTCCTGGTCGCCTATCCGGGCATAGACGTGGAGATCGACGAGCGCCAGAGCGAGACCATCCCCGCGGCCGTGCTGGCGCGCGAGGCGGACGTGGGCATCTTTGCCGGCCCCTCCCAGGTCGAGGGCCTGATCACCCATCCCTACGCCGTGGATCGCCTGGTCATCGTCGCCCCGCGTGACCATGTGCTGGCCGCACAGGCCAGCGTAAGCCTGGGCGCGGCGCTGGATTTCGACTTTGTCTGCATGGCGCGCGCCAGCAGCAACTTTCTGTTTTTGCGCGACAGCGCGCAAAGGCTGGGCAAGGCGGTGCGCGCGCGCCTGCATGGCCACAGCTTCGACGCCGTGTTGGCGCTGGTCGCGGCCGGCGTGGGCCTGGCGCTGGTGCCGCGCAGCGTGCTGGGCAACCGGCTGCAGCCGGCCCAGCTCGCCGTCATCGAGCTGGACGAGCCCTGGGCCCTGCGGCGCCTGAGCCTGGTCGTGCGCAGGGACGCGCGCTTTCCGGCCTTCATCACCGAGTTCGTGAACTTCCTGCTGGAAGACCCCCAGGTGGCCATGACGCGCGCAACGGCCTGATGGCGCACAAGGCAGTACATTGCCTGTGCACACCTGGCCAAGGCCGCGCTCACCGCCCGCCTTGCCTGTCATAGCCTTTTGCTATTCGCCCCTGAGGCCATCGCATGAACCCCATCGAACAACAGTTCTTCAACGACCTCGAAAAAAAGCTCTGGACCGCCGCCGACAAGCTGCGCTCCTCGCTGGACGCCTCGGTCTATAAGCACGTGGTGCTGGGCCTGATCTTCCTGAAGTACGTCTCCGACGCCTTCGAAGAACGGCAAAACGAGCTGCGCGCGCAGTTCCAGAACCCCGGCCACGACTACCACATGGCGCCCGAGGACTACGCCGACGACTACGCCGGTCACCTCGCCGCCGAGCTGGAGGTGCGCGACTACTACACCGAGAAAAACGTCTTCTGGGTGCCGCTGGAGGCCCGCTGGCAAACCCTGCGCGACTGCGCACAGATCTCGCCCGGCGAAGCACTGCCCTGGAACGTGCCCGGCAAAGACACGCCCGAAAAAATGCGCAGCGTCGGCTGGCTGATCGACAACGCCATGGAGGCCGTGGAGCGCGAAAACCCCAAGCTCAAGAACGTGCTCAACAAGGACTTCGCGCGCACCCAGATCGACAGCCACAAGCTGGCCGACCTGATCGCCCACTTCTCCGACACCAACTTCAGCCAGCCCAGCTACAACGGCCAAGCCCTGAACCTGAAGAGCAAGGACATCCTCGGTCACGTTTATGAATACTTCCTCGGCCAGTTCGCCCTGGCCGAAGGCAAGAAGGGCGGCCAGTACTACACGCCCAAAAGCATCGTCACGCTGATCGTCGAAATGCTGCAGCCCTTCAAAGGCCGCGTGTATGACCCGGCCATGGGCTCGGGCGGCTTCTTTGTGCAGAGCGAGGAATTCGTCGCCCAGCACGGTGGCAAAGTCACCAGCGGAAAGACCGGCCAGATCAGCGTCTACGGCCAGGAGAGCAACCCCACCACCTGGAAGCTCGCCGCCATGAACATGGCCATCCGGGGGCTGGACTTCAACTTCGGCGGGCAGCCCGGCGACACGCTGCTTAACGACCTGCACCCCGACCTGCGCGCCGACTACGTGATGGCCAACCCGCCCTTCAACATGAAGGAATGGTGGAGCGCCAAGCTGGAGAACGATCCCCGCTGGATCGCCGGCACGCCTCCGCAGGGCAACGCCAACTTTGCCTGGCTGCAGCACATGCTCTACCACTTGGCCCCCACCGGCAGCATGGCGCTGCTGCTGGCCAATGGCTCGATGAGCAGCAACACCAACAACGAAGGCGAAATCCGCAAGCAGCTGGTCGAGCGCGACTTTGTGGAGTGCATGGTGGCCCTGCCGGGCCAGTTGTTCACCAACACGCAGATCCCCGCCTGCATCTGGTTTTTAACCCGCGACAAGGCCAACGGCTTCAACCTCGACAAGAAGAAGCGCGACCGGCGCGGGCAGTTCCTGTTCATCGACGGCCGGCAGCTTGGCTATATGAAGGACCGCGTACTGCGCGACTTCACGCTCGGTGACATTCAAAAAGTGGCCGACACCTTCCACGCCTGGCAGCACGGCGAAGACTATGCAGACGTGCCGGGCTTCTGCTACTCGGCCTCGCTGGACGACATCCGCAAGCATGAGCATGTGCTGACGCCGGGGCGCTACGTGGGCGCCGAGGAACAGGAAGAGGACGGCGAAGCCTTCGCCGACAAGATGGCGCGGCTGACGGCGCAGTTGGCGGAACAGTTTGGGGAGAGTGCCAAGCTGGAGGGGGAGATCAAGAAGAACTTGGCAGGGTTGGGCTATGGACTCTGAAGTTCGATGGTTTGAAAAGCCTCTCGGAGCAGTGACCTGCAATCACGACGGCAAAAGGAAACCGGTCAAAGAATCCGAACGAAAGAAGGGGCCATACCCGTACTACGGTGCGTCCGGAATCGTTGACTATGTCGATGGCTACTTGTTCGAAGGGCGCCATCTTCTGATTGCTGAGGACGGCGAAAATCTCCGCACCAGACAGACTCCCATCGCATTCATGGCGGATGGAAAGTTTTGGGTCAACAACCATGCCCATATCGTGACGGGAAATGGTGAAGTAACAACGGAGTACCTGCACTATTTCCTGCAGAACGCAGATATTCAGTCGTACCTCACTGGCGCTGTGATGCCCAAGTTAACGCAGGGCAATCTAAACAGAATTCCTGTCCGTTACCCGGAGCCTGATTATCAAAAATCAATCGTTCGGGTGCCCGCGGCCCTTGACGCCAAGATCGACCTCAACCGCCGCATCAACCAAACCCTCGAAGCCATGGCGCAAGCCATCTTCAAATCGTGGTTTGTTGATTTCGACCCGGTCAAAGCCAAAATCGCCGCCCTTCAGGAAGGCCGCGACCCGCTGCGCGCCGCCATGAGCGCCATCAGCGGCAAGTCCGACGCCGAACTCGACGCCCTGCCGCCCGAGCAATACGACCCGCTCGCCGCCACCGCCGCGCTGTTCCCGGATGAGATGGAAGAGTCGGCGTTGGGGAAGATTCCCAAGGAATGGAGTCACCAAGCACTGGCGCAGCTCACCGACAAAATCGGCAGCGGGGCAACACCGCGAGGTGGCAAGGAGGTTTACCTCGCAGATGGCGTGGCGCTCATTCGCAGCCAAAACGTCTATGACAGCTTGTTCGTCTGGGAAGGCTTGGCTCGCATTTCGGACGAAGCCGCAACCCAGTTGAAGGGCGTCACGGTTCAAGAAGACGATGTCCTGCTCAACATCACCGGCGCGTCCATTCTGCGCACATGTGTCGTCGCGCCTGATGCGCTTCCGGCCCGCGTGAATCAGCACGTGGCCATCATCCGTGCCAAGGTGGGCGTACCGCCGCGTTTCATTCACATGCACTTGCTGCGATCGGATATCAAGAGCTATTTGTTCGGCCTGAATGCGGGTGCATCGCGCGAGGCCATCACCAAAGCGCACATTGAATCCTTGACACTGCTGACTCCACTGCCAGAGCTGCTGGCAGCGTTTCAGACCGCGACCGATCCGCTGTTCCGACAAGTGCAAAGCCTCGCTCAACAAATGCGAGTGCTCGGCGAACTGCGTGACAGCCTGCTCCCCAAACTCCTCTCCGGCGAGCTGTCGGTCGCCCCGCTGAACGACGAGGTGGCCCATGCCCTTTGACCGCCTGCAACCCTATAACGACCTGCCCCTGCTGCCACCCGCCGTGGAGCTGGAAACCAGGGCGGTGCTGAAGGAGGCGATCGAGGCCAACCGGGTGCTGGCCAATCTGCGTGGGCTGGCGGCGCAAATTCCCAACCAGGGCGTGCTGATCAACAGCATCGTGCTGTAGGAGGCGCGGCTGTCGTCGGAGATCGAGAACATCGTCACCACCAACGACGAGCTGTACCGCGCCGACGCGCACGCCGACGGCCAGACCGACGCGCACACCAAGGAGGTGCTGCGCTACCGCGAGGCCTTGAAGTTCGGCTTTGACGCGCTGAAAGACCGCCCGCTGACCACCAACCTGTTTGTCGATATGGTGCGCACCATCAAGCAGCAGGACATTGGCGTGCGGCGCACCGTGGGCACGGCGCTGAAGGACGCGGCGGGCGAGGTGGTGTACACGCCGCCGGTGGGCGAGGCCCTGCTGCGCGACAAGCTGAGCAATCTGGAGCAGTTCATCCACGCTGACGATCGGCTGGATCCGTTGGTGAAGATGGCGGTGCTGCACTACCAGTTCGAGGCGATTCACCCGTTTGACGATGGCAATGGCCGCACGGGGCGTATTCTGAACCTGCTGTATCTGGTGCAGGCGGGGCTGCTGGACATTCCGGTGCTGTTTCTGTCGCGCTACATCATGGCCAACAAGGCGGCCTATTACGCCGGGTTGCGTGCCGTGACCGAGCAGCAGGCCTGGGAGCCGTGGCTGCTGTACATGCTGCGCGGGGTGACGAGCACGGCGCAGCAGACGTTTGAGCAGGTCACGCGCATCCGGGCGCTGATGGAGGAGGTGCGCGCGCGGGTGCAGCGCGATGCGCCGGGCATCTACAGCAAGGACTTGGTCGAGGTGATCTTTCGCCACCCGTACACCAAGATTCAGTTTTTGGTGGATGCGGGTTTGGCCAAGCGCCAGACGGCGTCCGCCTACCTGCAGACGCTGGCCGGGCTGGGGGTGCTGAGCCCGCGCAAGATGGGGCGCGAGATGTATTACATCAACGATGCGCTGTTTGCCGAGCTGGTGCGGTGACGTGTACGGTGGATCGACGGATTCCCAAAATATGTCGATTTTCAGTCAATTTCTCGACATGTTTTCGCGCTGTGTCGAAAGCATCGACACATCATCGCGGTCATCACGGCATGGGCTGGCCGCTAATTTAGCGCTGGCGCGTAATGGGGGCGGTCTTTGTTGTAAGCCATTGATTTTTATGAATATCTTTGTTTCATCGCAAATCGACCTGGTCGCCGGGACAGGCGCGATGGCTCCCACATGCTGAACGAACAACAACTCGAAGACCTGTGCCTGGGCTGGTTCCAGGACGTTGGCTGGCGCGTTGCCCACGGCCCGGACGTGGCGCCCGACAGCAGCGCGCCGGAGCGCACCGACTACCGGCAGGTGCTGCTGCGCGATCGCCTGCTGGCCGCGCTGGCGCGCATCAACCCGCACATCCCGCCCGCAGCCCTGGAGCAGGCCGCACACGCGCTGCAGTCAGTGAGCGAGCCGCAATTGGTGCTGCGCAACCGCAGCGTGCACCGCCTGCTGCTGAACGGCGTGCAGGTGGAATTTGCGGTGGGGGACGAGAAGAAGACCGATCAGGCGCTCTTCATCGACTTTGCGCAGCCCGGCAACAACGACTTTCTGGTGGTGAACCAGTTCACCATCACGGGCAGCAAGCAGCCGCGCCGCCCGGATGTGATCGCCTTCGTCAACGGCCAGCCCTTGGCCGTAGTGGAGCTGAAGAACCCCGCCAACGAGCAGGCAGACGTGTGGGACGCCTTCAACCAGCTGCAGACCTACAAGGACGAAATCAGCGACCTGTTTAACACCAATGCGGCGCTGGTGGTGAGCGATGGCTTTACGGCGCGCGTGGGCTCGCTCACCGCCAACGCCGAGCGCATGCTGCCCTGGCGCACCGTTGCCAATGAGGATGACCGACCGCAGTTGCAGATGGAGCTGGAGACGCTGGTGCGCGGCTTCTTCAAGCCCGAGCTGTTTCTGGACTATGTGCGGCACTTTGTGCTGTTCGAGCAGGATGGCGACAGCGTCATCAAGAAGGTGGCGGGCTACCACCAGTTCCACGCGGTGCGCGAGGCGGTGCGCGCCACGGTGATTGCCGCGCAGGATGCGGGCAAGGGCGTGCTGGAGGTACGCGAGGAACGTGCTACCTATGGCAAGGAGGTGCAGCCGGGCTCGCGCAAGGCGGGCGTGGTGTGGCACACGCAGGGCTCGGGCAAGAGCATCACCATGGCCTGCTACGCAGGCAAGCTGCTGCAGCAGCCCGAGATGAAGAACCCCACGCTGGTGGTGGTGACCGACCGCAACGATCTAGATGGCCAGTTGTTCGCCACCTTCAGCGCGGCCAGCGACCTGCTCAAGACCACGCCGGTGCAGGCCGGTGGCCGCGATGAGCTGCGGCAGCTGCTGGCATCGCGCGCGGTGGGCGGCGTCATCTTCACCACGGTGCAGAAGTTTGCGCTGCTGGAGGGGGAAGAGGCGCACCCGCTGCTCTCGGCGCGCAGCAACATCGTGGTGATCTCGGACGAGGCGCACCGCAGCCAGTACGGCACCAAGGGGCGGCTGGACACCAAGACGGGACGATACGTTTTTGGCTACGCCAAGCACCTGCGCGATGCGCTGAAGAACGCCACCTTCATCGGCTTTACCGGTACGCCCATCGCGTTGGAAGACAAGGACACCCGCGCGGTGTTTGGTGACTACGTCAGCATCTACGACATTCAGGATGCGGTGGACGATGGCGCCACGGTGCCCATCTTCTACGAGAGCCGCCTGGCCAGGCTGGACGTGAACCAGGCCGAGATCGACGCGCTGAACGAGCAGGTGGACGAGGTCGTCGAGGACGAGGAGGACATCGCCAGCCGCGAGAAGACCAAGAGCGAGTGGGCGGCTTTGGCAAAACTGGTGGGCTCGGCGCCCCGGCTGCAGCAGGTGGCGCGTGACCTGGTGCAGCACTTCGAGGCGCGTATCTCGGTGGTGGACGGCAAGGCCATGATCGTGTGCATGAGCCGCGACATCTGCGTGCAGCTGTACGACGTCATCGTGGCATTGCGGCCCGACTGGCACAGCACCGACCCGGAGCAGGGCGCGATCAAGATTGTGATGACGGGCTCGGCCGCCGACAAGGCCCTGGTGCAGCCGCACCTGTACACCAAGAAGGTGAAGAAGGGGCTGGAAAAGCGCTTCAAGGACGCGCGCGACCCGCTCAAGCTGGTGATCGTGCGCGACATGTGGCTGACGGGGTTTGACGCGCCGTGCTGCCACACCATGTACATCGACAAGCCCATGAAGGGCCACAACCTGATGCAGGCCATTGCCCGCGTCAACCGGGTGTTCAAGAACAAGCCGGGCGGGCTGGTGGTGGATTACATCGGCATTGCCAACGAGCTGAAGGCGGCGCTCAAGACCTACACCGACGCCAAGGGCAAGGGCGACCCCACGCACAACGCCGCCGAAGCCCTGGCGGTGCTGCTGGAGAAGATGGACATCGTGCGCGGCATGATGCACGGCTTTGACTACAGCGCCTTCGAGACGCAGGCCGTGCCGCTGCTGGTGCCCGCGGCCAACCACATCCTGGGCCTGAAGGACGGCAAGACGCGTTTTCTCGACACCATGGTGGCGGTGGCCAAGGCGTTCTCGCTGTGCGGCACGCTGGACGAGGCGGCGGCGCTGCGCAAGGAGATCGCCTTCTTCTCGGCCATCAAGGCGGCCATTGCCAAGTTCACCACCGTGGACAAGAAGCGCAGCGACGCCGAGAAGAGCAGCGCGCTCAAGCAGATTCTGGACAACGCCATCATCGCGGACGGCGTGGCCGACATCTTCGCCCTGGCCGGGCTGGACAAGCCGAACATCGGCCTGCTGTCGGACGAGTTCCTTGAAGACGTGCGCCAGATGGACAGCCGCAACCTGGCGGTGGAGTTGCTGGAAAAGCTGTTGCGCGACGAGATCAAGGCACGGGCGCGCAACAACGTGGTGCAGGAGAAAAAGTACGGCGACCGGCTGCTGGAGACCCTGCGCAAGTACCACAACCGCGCGATTGAAACCGCCCAGGTCATCGAAGAATTGATTCAGATGGCCAAGGAATTCCAGGCCATGCTGGAGCGTGAGGCCGCGCTGGGCCTTAGCCCCGATGAAATCGCGTTCTACGACGCCTTGGCCAACAACGAGAGCGCGGTGCGGGCGCTGGGCGATGAGGTGCTCAAAAAAATCGCCATCGAGATCACCGAAAAACTGCGCGCCAGCACGACGGTGGACTGGCAGGTGCGGGAGAGCGTGCGTGCGCGGCTTCGAATCTTGGTGCGGCGCTGCCTGCAGAAGTGGAAGTATCCGCCCGATCAACAGCCCGACGCGGTGGAGCTAGTGCTCAAGCAGGCGGAGGAGCTGTCCCACAGCTGGACAGTATGAGCGTTCCAGAGGCCAAGGGGAACGAGCCCACAGCAGCATCTTCGCCAAGACGGACACCGTCAGAACACGGTCAACCGTAGGGGCTGTGTGGGTGTCGGCTGTTTCAGCCTGGCCCGTCTATACCTGATCTTCAAAATCCTTCAAGACAGCCTTCGAATCTTTCTGATGGAGCCTTCTGGCGCCCCTTCCTACACTGGGACGACGCTGACGCTACACCACCGTCCTAGGAGGCTGTCGGACTTGGAGCGTCGAAAGCGAAAATCGGCCCCAGCGAGCA
>JAFEES010000079.1 GCA_018240995.1 Pseudomonadota bacterium
CTGGAAAATCGGCTCACGGATCGCATCGGCCTGCTCTCGGGCGGCCAGCGACAGGCGGTGAGCCTGCTCATGGCGGCGCTGCAGCCGTCGCGCATCCTGCTGCTGGACGAGCACACGGCGGCTCTCGATCCGCGCACGGCCGACTTCGTGCTGCAGCTCACGGCCCGCATCGTGACCGAGAACAAGCTCACCACCATGATGGTCACGCACAGCATGCGCCAGGCGCTGGACGTAGGCCAGCGCACGGTGATGCTGCACCAGGGCCAGGTGGTGCTGGACGTGTCGGGCGACGAGCGCGCACGCCTGGACGTGCCCGACCTGCTGCACATGTTCGAGAAGGTGCGCGGCGAAAAACTGGCCGACGACGCCCTGCTGCTGAGCTGACGCCAACATTTTTTCCCACGGGCCGACACCATCGGCCTTTTTCATGCCCCGTGACAGGCGCAACGCTGCGCACCACTGCAGCCTTGAACCCCGCTCCCACAAGGACAAACCCATGAGTGCCAGCGACACTACCTCCGGCAACCACCTGCACCGCGAACTCAAGGCGCGCCACCTGTCCATGATCGCCATCGGCGGCTCCATAGGCACGGGGCTGTTCGTGGCCTCGGGCGCCACCATTTCCCAGGCCGGCCCCGGCGGCGCCGTGCTGGCCTACATGGTGGTGGGGCTGATGGTCTATTTCCTGATGACCAGCCTGGGCGAGATGGCGGCCTACCTGCCCACTTCGGGCTCGTTCGCCACCTACGGCGCGCGCTACGTCGATGAAGGCTTCGGCTTCGCCCTGGGCTGGAACTACTGGTACAACTGGGCCGTGACCATTGCCGTGGATCTGGTGGCGGCGCAGCTGGTCATGGCCTACTGGTTCCCGGGTGTGGATGGCGTGCTGTGGAGCGCCGGCTTCCTGGCCATCATGTTCGGCCTGAACGCCATCTCCGTCAGGGGCTTCGGCGAGGCCGAATACTGGTTCGCCGCCATCAAGGTGACCACGGTGATCGTCTTCATCGCCCTGGGCGTGCTGATGATTTTCGGCATCATGCGCGGCGGTGCGCCCCAGGGCCTGTGGGGCAACCTGGCGCTGTGGACGCTGGACGACGCGCCGTTTGCCGGCGGCTTCTCGGCGCTGATCGGCGTGGCCATGATCGTTGGCTTTTCCTTCCAGGGCACGGAGCTGATCGGCATCGCCGCCGGCGAATCGGAAGACCCGGCAAAGAACATACCGCGCGCCGTGCGCCAGGTGTTCTGGCGCATCTTGCTGTTCTACGTGTTCGCCATCCTGGTGATCAGCCTGCTGATTCCCTACACCGACCCGCAGTTGCTGAAGAACGACGTGGGCGACATTGCCGTCAGCCCCTTCACGCTGGTGTTCCAGCGCGCCGGCCTGCTGTCGGCAGCGGCGGTGATGAACGCGGTGGTGCTGACCTCGGTGCTGTCGGCGGGCAACTCGGGCATGTATGCCTCCACGCGCATGCTCTACACCCTGGCCTGCCAGCGCATGGCGCCGGCCATTTTTGCCCGCGTGAACGCGCGCGGCGTGCCGGTCATGGCGCTGATCGCCACCACGGTGGTGGCGGCGCTGTGCTTTCTGACGAATATCTTCAGCCCGCAGGCGGTCTACATCTGGCTGCTCAACCTGTCGGGCATGACCGGCTTCATCGCCTGGCTGGGCATCGCCATCAGCCACTACCGCTTCCGCAAGGGCTATGTGGCACAGGGGCTGGACTTGGCGGCCCTGCCCTACCGCACCCACAGCTTCCCCTTCGGGCCGGTCTTCGCCTTCGTACTGTGCATGGTCATCACGCTGGGCCAGAACTACCAGGCCTTCCTGGCGGAGCGCATCGACTGGACGGGCGTCGTGGCCACCTACATTGGATTGCCGCTGTTCCTCGTGATCTGGTTCGGCTATCGGCTGGTCAAGGGCTCGCGCATCGTGCCCTACGGCGAAATGCAGGTGAAGCCCGAGCCTTACTGAACCCTCACACCCCCAAGGGCAGATCCGCCTTTTTCAGCGTGCGCAGCACGAAGCTAGAACGGCTGTGGCGTATGCCCTTGATCTTGTACAGCTTCTCGCGCAATAGCCGCTCATAGTCGCGCGTGTCCTTGACCACCACGCGCAGCAGGTAGTCGTAGTCGCCCGAGACCAGGTGCGCCTCCACCACCTCGGGGATGCTGGCCAGCACCTCGCCAAATTTTTCCAGCGTGTTGTCCGAGTGGCTGTCGAGCGTGACCTGCACCAGCACGGTGTCGCCCAGATCCAGCGCCTGGGCGTTCAGGCGCACGGTGTAGCCCTCGATGACGCCGGCCTCTTCCATCTTCTTGATGCGCCCCCAGCATGGCGAAGGACTCAGCCCCACGGCGGTGCCGATTTCCTGCAGGCTGGCGCGCGCATTGGCCTGCAGCACGCAAAGTATCTTCCGATCAAGTCTGTCCATTGCTAGATTATTCATCAATTGCATGATTCACAGAATATTTTTCTAAAACTCTGAGCTTTTAGAATAAATTCAGCAAATCCATCGGCTTCAGCCGGCGCATACTCTCCCCATCAAGGCGCTCTTACCGGGGCGCACAACATTGACGAAGCCCCACCCGGTTACCGCCGGGCGGGGGCTTGCCAAGTCGCACCGCCGGCATCACCCATCCTCCTGAACCACGGGAAACTTCCAGGTAGCTGGAACAACTTGGTGCGGGTGATGCGCGTAAACCCTCTTTGTTACTACCTATTACCCGCCAAAGATGTGGGCTCTGGAATGTCCAGGCCACCACACCATCGAAGGAGACAGGTAGATGACTGAGCAACCCCCAAAGACAGGCCGCCGCAAGCTACTCAAGAGCGCCGCCGTGGGCGCAGGCGCCCTTTCCGTGCCAATGATCAGCACCGCCCAGACCACCACGCTGCGCTTTCAAAGCACCTGGCCGGCCAAGGACATCTTTCACGAGTTCGCCCAGGACTACGCGAAAAAAGTCAACGAGATGGCTGGCAACCGTCTGAAGATCGAAGTCCTGCCCGCCGGCGCCGTGGTGCCGGCGTTTCAGTTGCTGGATGCCGTGTCCAAGGGCACGCTGGACGGTGGCCACGGCGTGGTTGCCTACTGGTACGGCAAGAACCAGGCCGTGGCGCTGTGGGGCTCGGGGCCGGCCTTCGGCATGGACGCCAACATGGTGCTGGCCTGGCACAACTACGGCGGCGGCAAGGAGCTGCTCGACGAGGTCTACAAGAGCCTGAACCTGGACGTGGTCTCCAAGCTCTACGGCCCCATGCCCACGCAGCCGCTGGGCTGGTTCAAGAAACCCGTGGCCAAGGTGGAAGACCTCAAGGGCCTGAAGTTCCGCACCGTGGGCCTGGCGGTGGACATCTTCACCGAGCTGGGCTGCGCCGTGAACCCGCTGCCCGGCGGCGAGATCGTGCCCGCGCTCGACCGCGGCCTGCTGGATGCGGCCGAGTTCAACAACGCCTCGAGCGACCGCGTGCTGGGCTTTCCCGACGTGGCCAAGAACTGCATGCTGCAAAGCTTTCACCAGGCCAGCGAGCAGTTCGAGATTCTGTTTAACAAGACCAAGTACGACGCGCTGCCGGCCGAGCTCAAGTCCATCATCGACTACGCCACGCAAGCGGCCAGCGCCGACATGAGCTGGAAGGCCGCCGACCGCTACGCCAAGGACTATGCCGAGATGGCCTCGCAGCAGGGCGTGAAGTTCTACAAGACGCCCGACGCCATACTGCGCGCCCAGCTGGCCGCATGGGACAAGGTGACGACCAAGAAGTCCGCCGAGAACCCCATGTTCAAGAAGGTGTTCGAGTCGATGCGCGTCTTCGCGCAGCGCAGTGGCCGCTGGCAAAACGACACCACCGTCGATTACCGCATGGCCTGGAACCACTACTTCGCGCCCAAGAAGACGTAAGAGCCCGCGTCGCCCACGAAGGCCTTGGTGAAGGCCTTCTCTTTTGGCCGCCCTCGCGTTGGGGGCCGCCGCCCGCCTTCTCTCTTTTTTCGTTGCGCTCAGAGGGAGCCCGCGCGGCTCATTCGTCATGCAAAAACTTCTGCTCGGTGTCGACGCGGTATCGACCTTCATCGGCAAGGCCGCCGCCTGGACTTGCGTGCCCCTGACGCTGCTGATCTGCTGGGAGGTGTTCTCCCGCTATGCGCTCAACAAGCCGCACGCCTGGGTGCTGGACGCGCAGATCATGCTCTACGGCACCATGTTCATGATGGCCGGTGCCTACACCCTGTCCAAGAACGGACATGTGCGCGGCGACGTGCTGTACGGCTTTTTCAGCCCGCGCGTGCAGGCGGGACTGGATCTGCTGCTGTACATCGTGTTCTTCCTGCCGGGCGTGCTGGCCATGACCTGGGCCGGCTGGAACTACGCCCAGGAATCGCTGGCGATTCGCGAGCAGACCTTCTCCGCCGAGCCGCTGCCGCTGTACCCGTTCAAGTTCGTCATCCCCCTGGCCGGCGCCGCGCTGCTGGTGCAGGGCGTGGCCGAGATCGCGCGCTGCGTGATCTGCCTGCGCCAGGGCGCCTGGCCGCGCCGCGGCGACGACGTGGAGGAAGTGGTCGTGGAAAAACTCAAGCAGATGGTGAACCTGGAGGGCACCATGTACGAGGCCAGCCAACCCGAGGCCAACGCGCCCAAGCAGGAGGGACAGGCATGAAGATGCGCAAGGAACTGTGGTTTGGCCTGTCCATCATGGTGCTGGTGGTGGCCGGCGGCGCCTGGGGCCTGCTTAGCGCACCCACCATCACCAATGGCCACCTGGGCCTGCTGATGCTGTCGCTGGTGGTGGTGGCCATCATGCTGGGCTTTCCCACGGCGTTCACGCTGATGGGCATGGGCATGATCTTCACCTGGCTGGCCTATGACCGCAACATCACCCGCACCCTGGATCTGATGGTACAGGCGGCCTACAAGAGCATGGCCAACGATGTGCTGATCGCCATTCCCCTGTTCGTCTTCATGGGCTACCTGGTGGAACGCGCCAACCTCATAGAAAAGCTGTTCAAGAGCCTGCACCTGGCCATGGCGCGGGTGCCGGGCTCGCTGGCCGTGGCCACGCTGGTCACCTGCGCCATCTTTGCCACGGCCACCGGCATCGTCGGCGCCGTGGTCACGCTGATGGGCCTGCTGGCGCTGCCGGCCATGCTGCGCGCCGGCTACAGCATTCCCATGTCGGCCGGGGCCATCACCGCGGGCGGCTGCCTGGGAATTCTGATTCCGCCCTCGGTGCTGCTCATCCTGTATGGCGCCACGGCCGGGGTCTCGGTGGTGCAGCTGTATGCCGGCGCATTCTTCCCGGGCATCATGCTGGCCGGCCTGTACGTGGTCTACGTGATCATCATGGCCAAGATCCGTCCGGCCTGGGCGCCCCCGCTGTCCGCAGCCGAGCGCCGTGTGGAGCTGCCGCCCCTGACCGCCGCGCTGCCGGCGCAGGTCGGCAACCACGCGCCACTGCGCCTGCTTGCCGCCCTCAAGGGCCGGCGCAATGCCGACGTGCCCATGGCCCATGTGCTGCGCCAGCTGGGCCTGGTGGTGATACCCGGCCTGCTGTTCATGGCCCTGGCCCTGCCCAGCTGGCGCGCGGTCACCACCGTGCCGGCGCAGGAAGCCTATGACATCCAGCCGATTGGCCTGGGCGGCGCCAGCCCCGGCAGCACCGGCCTGCTGGAACCGCCCGCGCAAGGCGGCCTGCAGGAGCCGCCCGCCGAGGGCGGCCTGCAGGAGCCCCCAGGGGCGCAGGAAGGCAGCGCCCTGGCCGAGCCCCCCGGCGCAGAAAAGGCCGAGCCCGGCGAACCCGGCAGCGCCGCCGTCGCCGAGCCCGCCGCGGCCGGCAACAACGCCGGCGGCGCGCCGGATCAGGCCGGCACCCAGCCGGCGCCGACCTGGTGGTGGGTGGCCTTTGCCATCCTCGGGGCGGCGACGGCGCTGTTCTACCTGTTCCTGAGCTTTGCCCGGCTGGAAATCTTCAAGATGCTGCTGGGCTCGTTCTTTCCGCTGATGATGCTGATCCTGGCGGTGCTGGGCTCCATCGTCTTTGGCCTGGCCACGCCTACCGAGGCGGCGGCCATGGGCGCCTTCGGCGGCTTCCTGCTCGCCGTGGCGTACAAGCGCCTGACCATGGACGTGCTCAGCGAATCGGTCTACCTCACGGCCAAGACCTCGGCCATGGTGTGCTGGCTGTTCGTGGGCTCGGCCATTTTCTCAGCCGCGTTCGCACTGTTGGGCGGGCAGGAGGTGATAGAGAAATGGGTGCTGTCCATGAACCTCACCAAGGTGGAGTTCATGATCCTGTCGCAGGTGGTCATCTTCCTGCTGGGCTGGCCGCTGGAGTGGACGGAGATCATCGTGATCTTCATGCCCATCTTCATCCCGCTCCTGGGCCACTTCGGCGTTGACCCGCTGTTTTTCGGCCTGCTGGTGGCGCTGAACCTGCAGACCGCCTTCCTCTCGCCGCCGGTGGCCATGTCGGCCTTCTACCTGAAGGGGGTGGCGCCGCCCTATGTCACGCTGAACCAGATCTTCCTGGGCATGATGCCCTTCATGGGCATACAGGTGCTGGCCATCGTGCTGCTGTACCTGTGGCCGGCCATAGGCCTGTGGCTGCCGCAGCTGCTCTACAAGTAAGAGTAAGGGCGGGCCTTGCGCAGTGATCAGTTCATCTGGTACCAGGCGCAACCGTCCTGCCCGATGCTCACCCTGGCCTCGCCACGCGCCAGCAGGTAGTTCAGGTGGGCCACGCTCTCGCCCGTGGCCAGGCTCAGCTGCATGTTGTCCGCGGTGACGGGGCGGGAGAACAGCGCGCCATAGACATCGACCACGCGCCGCGGCTGCTGCAGCGCCGCGCGCAGCCTGTCCAGGGCCTGATGCTGGCTGTCCCTGAGCGCCGCTATGCGCCGATGCAGGCCATGGAAGGGCTGGTTGTGCGAAGGCAGCACCAGCACGTCATCGGGCACGCCGCGCTCTAGCTTGTCCAGCGAGTCCAGCCAGTCGGCCAGCGGGTTGGCATCGGGCTCGGCCGGGAACACCGAGACGTTGGACGAAATGCCCGGCAGCACCTGGTCGCCCGAGATCAGCAGCTTGAGATCGGGGCAGTACAGGCAGGCATGCTCGGGCGAATGGCCGGTGCCCACCAGCACGCGCCAACGCTGCGCGCCTATGGCGATCTCCTCGCCATCGCGCAGTCGCCGGTAGCTGTCCGGCAGGGCATAGATCAGCTTGCCAAAACCGCCGAAGCGCGTGCGATAGGTCTCGATCGCCTCCTCGCCCCAGCCGGCGCGCTGGTAGAACTGAATGGCATCGTCGGGCGCCTCGCGCCCGGTATCGATGCTCAATGCGCGGCAGGTCAAATATTCCAGGCGGCTGATCCACAGGCGGCAGCCGAACTTGCGCGTCAGCCAGCCGGCCATGCCGATATGGTCGGGGTGCATGTGGGTGACGAAAACCCGCGTCACCGGGCCATCCAGCACATCGGCGAACAACTGGCGCCAGGCGCCGGCCGTGTCCGTGGACCAGACGCCGGTATCCACCAGCGCCCAGCCGTCGCCATCGCGCAGCGCCCACAGATTGATGTGATCCAGCGCAAACGGCATCGGCATGCGCAGCCACCATACGCCCGGGGCCAGCTCCTTGGCGCTGCCCGCCGCGGGCACCGCTCCGCAGGGATAAACCAGGCCATTCTTGTCCGTCACCGCTTCTTCTGCCATCTGTGTCCTTGCGATACTTGTTACCGGCTGGCAGCTTATCGGAAAACACTTGGAAGCATCGCCCGCGCACTGGCGCAAGGTAGAATTTGCGGCTGTCAGGAGAGAGCCCCCAGCGGGACCGCCGAAGGCGCAGGCAGCTGCCAAACGCTCAGGCAAAAGGACTGACGACACGCGCGCAGTTGCTGCGCGCGTTTCCTTGCTGGAGAGAGGCCCCCGACTGGTTTGGGGTGCCCACCGAAGGAGCAAACCCCATCACCCGGGG
Organism: Pseudomonadota bacterium; assembly: GCA_018240995.1. Classification (GTDB taxonomy): domain Bacteria; phylum Pseudomonadota; class Gammaproteobacteria; order Burkholderiales; family Burkholderiaceae_C; genus Alicycliphilus. Next base: position 7,963 of record JAFEES010000079.1, read on the forward strand.
TGAATCTCTCAGGTAAAGAGGACAGCAGGGCAAACACCATGGTGCGCTGCGCCATGGCCCGCATTTGCCCTGGAGACCGCCTTGTCCGACACCGAACTGCTGACCACCCCCCTGAACGCGCTGCACATCGAATTGGGCGCCCGCATGGTGCCTTTTGCCGGCTACTCCATGCCCGTGCAATACAAGAGCGGCCTGATGGCCGAGCACCTGCACACGCGCCAGGCTGCCGGCCTGTTCGATGTCTCGCACATGGGCCAGCTCAAGCTCATCGGCGCCGATGCGGCGGCGGCGCTGGAGACCCTGATGCCGGTGGACGTGCAGGGCCTGCCCGAAGGCAAGCAGCGCTACGGCCTGCTGCTCAATGACGAGGGCGGCGTGATCGACGACTTGATGTTCTTCAATCAGGGCAACGACACCTGGTTCCTGATCGTCAACGGCGCCTGCAAGCTGACCGACATCGCGCATATCGAGACGCATATCGGCAACCGCTGCCAGATCGTCACCCTGCCCACCCAGGGCCTGCTGGCGCTGCAGGGCCCGCAGGCCGTCACGGCCCTGGCGCGCCTGGTGCCGGGCGTGGAAAAGCTGGTCTTCATGAGCGGCGCCGGCTTTTCCTGGAATGGCGCCGAGCTGTTCATCACGCGCAGCGGCTATACGGGCGAGGACGGCTTCGAAATCTCCGTGCCCGGCGACAAGGCCGAGGCGCTGGCGCGCGCCCTGCTGGCCCAGCCCGAGGTGAAGCCGATTGGCCTGGGCGCGCGCAATTCGCTGCGCCTGGAGGCCGGCCTGTGCCTGTACGGCAACGACATCGACACCACCACCACCCCGCCCGAGGCGGCGTTGAACTGGGCCATGCAGAAGGTGCGCCGCACCGGTGGCGCGCGCGCCGGCGGCTTTCCGGGCGCGGCCAAGGTGCTGGCGCAGATAGACGACCCGGCCAGCCTGACGCGCAAGCGCGTGGGCCTGATCGCCAAGGAGCGCGTGCCGGTGCGCGAGCCGGCGGTGCTGGAGAACATGGACGGCCAGCATGTCGGCCATGTCACCAGCGGCCTGCTCTCGCCCACGCTGAACCAGCCCATCGCGCTGGCCTACGTAAAACCCGACTACGCCCAGCCGGGCACCGAGATTTTCGCCTTGGTGCGCGGCAAGCCCGTGACCATGGTGGTGGCGCCCACGCCTTTCGTGCCCCCGCGCTACCACCGGGGCTGATTTCCCCCAGTTCTTTGCCAACACCGGGGCGGCTACAGTGCGCCCTGCCCCCTTTCTTCATCCTTATCGGAGCATTGCCATGAGCATCCAGTTTTCCAAAGACCACGAGTGGGTCAACACCGCCGACACCAACGCCGCCGTCGTCGGCATCACCGTGCATGCGCAGGACGCGCTGGGCGACGTGGTCTTCGTTGACCTGCCCGCCGTGGGCGCCACCTTTGCCCAGGGCGACGTGGCCGGCGTCGTGGAATCGGTGAAGGCCGCGGCCGACGTCTACATGCCGGTGAGCGGCGAGGTCGTGGAGGTCAACGAGGCCCTGCGTGACGACCCCTCGCTGGCCAATTCCGACCCCATGCACGCCGGCTGGTTCTTCAAGGTCAAGCTCTCCGCCCCCGCCGAGCTGGACGCGCTGATGGACGAGGCCGCCTACAACGCCTTCGCCGCCAGTGCGTGATGGGCGCCCGGCGTTGAGCGTTGAGCGTTGAGCGTTGAGCGTTGAGCGTTGAGCGTTGAGCGTT
>JAFEES010000007.1 GCA_018240995.1 Pseudomonadota bacterium
TCCAACGTGCTCTTCGGCGGCATGCAGAAGGTGGCGGCCGAGCAGCTGCACCTGTCGCCCAACCTGATGGGCGCGGCCAATAGCTCGGGCGGCGTGATGGGCAAGATGATCGACGCGCAGTCCATCGTCGTCGCCTCCACCGCCACGCGCTGGTTCGACCACGAGGGCGACATCCTGCGCTACGTGTTCTTCCACTCCATCGCCCTGGCCTGCCTGGTGGGGCTGTACGTCACGCTGCAGGCCTATGTCTGGCCGTTCTCGCTGATGGTGGTGCACTGAGAGGGTGAGAGGCAATCCCCCATGCCCGCTTGGTACGCCAAAACACCCCCCATCGTCGTTCCAAATACTCGCCATAGCCCGAGCTATGGCTGCGTTTTGGGCCTAGATGGGCGGCGTTTTGACGCACCCTTCGGGCGCGGACAATTTCCTCTCATCCTCTGAGGATGTGACTCAGGCGCGCTTGTCCATGCATCGTCATTCCCGCGAAGGCGGGAATCCATGTCCCCGCGTAAAGGCTGGATGCCCGCCTGCGCGGCCATGACGGTACAAAATCAGGTGTTTTAAGCCTATGGCACTTGCATGGCAAGCGTTTATAACTATCACAAAAATAGCAACGGGCGCCCTGGGCGCCCGTTGTGCTTTGGGGGTGGCCTGACTCTCAGGCTCAGAACGGAATGTCGTCGTCCATGTCGCCAAAACCTGACGCATCGCGCGGCGGCTGGGCCACGGGTGCCGGTGCCGGGCGTGCCGCCGCCGGGGCGGAAGCAGGGCGCGGGGCGGGGGCGGCGCGGCGCGGGGCCTCGTAGCCGCCGCCAGCGTCGCCGTAGCCGCCATCGTCATAGCCGCCACCGGCACCGCTGCCCTGGCCCTGGCGGCTGCCCAGCATCTGCATGGTGTCGGCGCGGATCTCGGTGGTGTAGCGCTCCTGGCCGCTTTGGTCGGTCCACTTGCGCGTGCGCAGGCTGCCCTCCACATACACCTGGCTGCCCTTGCGCAGGTACTGGCCGACGATCTCGGCCAGGCGGCCGTTGAAGACCACGCTGTGCCACTCGGTGGCTTCCTTGTTTTCGCCGGTGTTCTTGTCGCGCCAGCGGTCGGTGGTGGCGATGCGCACGTTGGCGACCTGGTCGCCGCTGGGGAAGGTGCGCATTTCTGGGTCGCGGCCCAGGTTGCCGACGATGATGACTTTGTTCACGGATGCCATGGAATTCCTTTGCGCTAGCCCGGACGGCAAAAGGGGAGGATTCCGGGCCAAATGAGCTTGAACGATGCACGGCCTCCTCCGAGGCCGCAGGTGCGCAGCATAGCGCAGGACGGCCCGGTTGTTGCGGCCCGTATTTCGACAATTGCGGGCGGTGGCTATCATGCCCCTCGCCCCATCGCCACCTCCTCGTCCATGAACGCGTTGCAACTGCACTTTCCGCCCGATCTGCATTACCTGCTGGAACACCAGGTCTGGGCACGACTGCACGGCGACGGCCTGGCCACGGTGGGCATCACGGCGCTGGGCATTGCGTTGTCGGGCGAGATCTACATGTGCCGCCCCAAGCGCCTGGGCACGGCCCTGGCCCAGGGCGCGACGCTGGCGGTGGTGGAGCTGGCCAAGTCCATCGTCGCGGTGAAGACGCCAGTGTCGGGCAGCCTCCTGGCCGTCAACCCGGCCCTGGAACAACGCCCCGGCCTGGTGCATGCCGACCCCTATGGCGCGGGCTGGATCGCGCAGCTGTCGCTGACCGACTGGGCTGCCGACCTGGACGCGCTGGTGCATGGCGACGCGGTCGGCGCGGCCATGGCCGCGCATGCGCGCGCCTATGGCCATGAGCTGGCGGTGGGCGGCGCCGGGGCCGCGCCATGAGCTTTACCGCGCACGATGCGGCCGGCATCGCCATCCTGCTGTGGTCGGCCGACCCCGGCTGCCCCGAGCGGCTGGCGACGCCCTTTTTTCATGCCGCCGCGGCGGCGGCCATGGACATGCCGGTGGAAATCTACTTCAGCGCCGCCAGCGTGCGCCTGCTGGTGCCTGCCGTCGCCGCCGGCCTGCGCGCCAGCGGCCGGGCGGAGAAGACGATTGCCGACAACCTGGACGAGGCGATGCGGCTGGGGGCGCGGCTGTTTGCCTGCTCCGATGCGCTGGCGGCCCAGGGCCTGGGCGCGCAAGACTTGATGCCGGGTTGCGAGAGAGGCGGCGCGGTGCAGTTCATGGCGCGGGCCATGGATCTGCGTTGGCGCGCCCTGGTCTTTTAGCAACTGGCGGAAAGGCATGGGAGTCGAACCCACCCGGCGGCGCTTGGCGCCACCCACCGGGTTTGAAGCCCGGCCCACCCACCAGGGTGGTTGCCCTTCCAAAAACCTGTCTGCCTGACACAGTCAGGGCATTACTACGTTGACTACAAGCGTATTGGGCTAACGCAAGCGGCGGCGGCCACGCTCACTTTCGTCCTTGCCGCGGGGCTCGGCGGTGCACCACTGGCGCTCGCAGGGTATGCCGTTGCCATCACCGTCCATCTTCACGCCAGGGCAGTTTTTCAGAAAATATTTCGCCTCTTCGCAGGAGCTCATTTGGGAGCAATGCGTTCGTCCATCGCATCGCAAAGGCTGGGACGAGGAAGACTGGGCTAGCTGAAAGGGCTGTGCCGCGAATGCGCCGACGCCAAACATGGCAAACGCAACCGATGCCAATAGGTTTTTCATGCAAATCCCTCCATCTGGACTAATTTTTGAATAGGGCACTGTCGTCGCGCAGCCGGTGCGTGTCCGCCACGCGGCGCGTGAAGCCGACGCGGTCGAAGTATTCCAGAATTTGTATTGCTCTTTTGCGGCCAAGGCCTGTGGCGTCGCGAAACTGTGCCGCCAACACCACGCCGTCATGACCTAAGCCCACCTGGCGCGCCAGATGGGCCAGGCGCTGCATGCTGGGCAGGGGGTAGAACAAGTCCTTGACCACCTGGTGCAGCTCGCCGCGGCGCGCCAGGCGCGAGAGCGTGGTGCGCACCAGGGGCTCGGGCTCGCCGGCATCGCGCGCCAGGTCGCGTGCCCAGGCGCCATCGAAGCCGGCGCTGGCCAGGGCGGGCGCGACCTTTTGCGCAATGCGCTCCTCGGTGGCCGACAGCTGCGCGCCGTGGCTGGGCAGGTGCGCCACGGCGCCGCGCAGCACTACCTGGCCGGCATCGGCCAGCCGCGCCAGCAGGGCCTGCCACAGGGTAGGCGCCAGGCGCGGCGCGGCCAGGCGGCGCCAGCGGGCGCTGTCGGGGCCGAGTTCGTCGGGGTGGCGTTCGTGAAAGCCCTGCAGCGCGGCCAGCGCCGTGGTGGCCAGGGCCTCGGCCTGAAGGGCGCCCAGGGCCCAACCGTCGCGGCCCAGGGTGCCCTCGGGCAGGGCGGGCGCCAGGGCCAGCCCCTGCGCGGCGCAAAAGCGCGGCAGATCCACGCCCTGTGGCGCCACGGCCAGCAAGGCGGCCAGGCGCTGCGGCGCGCTCGCTTGTTGCAGTGCCGCCAGTTCGGCCAGGCGCTGCGGCGTGCGCCGGTAACGCGTGGGCGCCTGCGGGTCGAGCACCCGGGCGCCGGCGATGGTGCGGCTGGCGGATGCATCGCGCAGCAGCACGCGCTCGCCGTGCCAGGCGCCCAGGGGCGCCTGCAGCACCAACTGGGCCAGGGCCGTGGCGCCGGGGGCGAGCTGGTCGGCATCGAGCAGCGCGATGGTGGCGTTGCAGTGCGCGGCGCCGATATGGGCCTGCACCTGGGCGCCCGAGCGCAGCGCCCGCTCCCCGCCCGGCCATAGCGTGAGCAGCATGTCCAGGCGCGTGCTCGTCTGGGCCACGGCGGGCGCGGTCAGCCACTGGCCGCGTGCCACGGCTTCGCGCGCCAGGCCGGCCAGGGCCACGGCGCAGCGCTGGCCGGCATGGGCCTGCTGCACGCCCTGGTTTTGCGCGTGCAGGCTGCGCACGCGCGCGCGCAGCGGCGCGCCACCCCCGCTGGCGCTGATGGCCAGCTCGTCGCCCACGCGCACGCTGCCGGCGTGGATGGTGCCGGTAGCCACCGTGCCCGTGCCATCCAGAGTGAAGGCGCGGTCTATGGCCAGGCGCAGGCCTTGTGCAGCGTTTGCCGCCTCTGGCCGCGGCCGTGCCTGGGCGGTGTCGAGCAGCAGCTGACGCAATGCCTCGACGCCGCAGCCGGTCTGCGCCGACACCTGCAGAACGGGCACGCCGGCCAATGATGTGCCTTGCAGCAGCCGCGCTGTCTCGGCGTGCAGGGCCTGCAGCCTGTCCGGGGTGGCGCGATCGGTCTTGGTGATGACCACGGCGCCGCGCTGTATACCCAGCAGCGACAGCACCGCCAGGTGTTCGTGCGTCTGCGGCATGGGGCCGTCGTCGGCGGCTACGAGCAGCAGCGCGAACTCGATGCCGCTGGCGCCGGCGACCATGGTGTGCACCAGGCGCTCGTGGCCGGGTACGTCGATGAAGCCGATGCGCCCGCCCGTGGGTGTGTCCAGATAGGCGTAGCCCAGCTCTATGCTGATGCCGCGTTTTTTCTCCTCGGGCAGGCGGTCGGTGTCCACGCCGGTGAGGGCGCGCACCAGCGTGGTCTTGCCGTGGTCGATATGGCCTGCGGTGCCTACAATCATTTTGATAGCTATTGGCGATTGTCGGATAAGTTCAAGAGGCCTATTTGACCAATCAACTGCTGGGCGTCTTCCAGGCAGCGCATGTCCAGCAGCAGGCGGTCGTCATGCACGCGGCCTATGACCGGCAGCGGCAGCGCGCGCAGGGCCTCGGCCAGTTGGGCCAGGGCCCGGCCCACGCCCTTGGCATCGACGGGTGCGATCGCCAGGCCGCTGGAGGGCAGGCGCTCCACGGGCAGCGAGCCGGAGCCGATCTGGCCCAGCAGCGCCAGCGGCTGCACCTGGTAGCGCGGCGCCAGCGCGGCCTGCAGCGCGGGCAGCACGGCGCGCGCCGTGGCCTCGATGTCGGCCAGCGGGCGTGTGAGCAGGCGCAGCGTGGGCAGGTCTTGCGCCAGGCGCTCGGGGCGCAGGTACAGGCGCAGCGTGGCCTCCAGCGCGGCCAGCGGCAGCTTGCTCATGCGCAGGGCGCGCTTCATGGGGTGCTTGCGGATGCGCGTGAGCAAGTCCTTGCGTCCCACGATCAGGCCGGCCTGCGGGCCGCCCAGCAGCTTGTCGCCGCTGAAGGTGACGAGGTCGCAGCCGGCGGCCAGCATCTGCTGTGGCGTGGGCTCGGGCGGCAGGCCGTGGGCGCTCATGTCGATCAGGGCGCCGCTGCCCAGGTCGGTGGCCAGGGGCAGGCCGTGGGCGTGGGCGATGGGCGCCAGCCGCGCCTCGTCCACGGCGCTAGTGAAGCCCTGCACGGCATAGTTGCTGGTGTGCACCTTCATCAGCAGCGCGGTGTGCTCGCCAATGGCGCGCTCGTAGTCCTGCGCGTGCGTGCGGTTGGTGGTGCCCACCTCGACCAGCCGGGCACCGGCGCTGGCCATCACGTCGGGCATGCGAAAGGCGCCGCCAATCTCCACCAGCTCGCCGCGCGAGACGATGACCTCCTTGCCCGGCGCCAGCGCCGCCAGCGTCAGCAGCACGGCGGCGGCGTTGTTGTTTACCACGGTGGCGGCCTCGGCGCCGGTCAGCTCGCACAGCAGGCCCTCGACGATGGCGTCGCGGTCGCCGCGGCTGCCGCTGGCCAGGTCGTACTCCAGGTTGTTCGGGCTGGCCATCATGGCCTGGATATGCGCCAGCGCCGCCTGCGGCAGCAGGGCGCGCCCGAGGTTGGTGTGGATCACCGTGCCGGTGAGGTTGAGCACGCTGCGCATTGCCGGCTGCAGGCGCCGCTGCACACGGCCGGCCAGGGCTGCGGCCAGGACATCGGTACCGATCCGGTTGAGAGGCAGGTCGCCGGCCAGGGCCTGTGCACGCAGCAGCGCAAGCAGCGCGCGCGCCTCGCTGGCCACCAGGGTGTGGCCATGGCTGGCGACCAGTGCCGCGCAGGCGGGCAGGCGCAGCAGCTTGTCGAGCGCGGGCAGGTGCTGGGGTTGTGCGGTGGGCGGGGTGCTGGCGGTGGCCGGGGAACCGTGAACCACGGATTCTTCAGGCAGTTTCATCAGCCCCCTCCCGCTTGCACGTCGCCGTCGCCAAAAAGCAGCAGAAGGTTCACGCCGTGGCGCTCGAAGCCGGCCTCGGACACCAGCAGATCCAGCGTCAGCGTGGCCAGGTCGTCGGCCAGCGGCTCGACATGCAGGTCGCGTGCCACATGCATGGTCTTGAGGTAGTGGTGGCAGCCGTCGCAGGTCTCGGCCTCGACGGCGGCGCGCCGGGTCGAGGGTTGGTCGTCGGCCAGCGCCTGCAGCGACTGGTAGTGGATGCCCTGCGTGGCCAGGCAATGCGTGCACTGGATGCGGTTCATGTGCCACTGGGCGCTGCACAGTGCGCAATGCAGGTAGCGCTGGCCGTCCTGCTGGCCGCCCACGCGCGTGATGCTGGCCGTGGCCAGGCTGGCGCAGCAGGGGCAGCGGGTGGCGTCCGGTGGCACCTGGAAGGCCTGGGGCTGCGCGGCCCCGGTGGCGGCGACCAGGTGCGTGAAGTACAGCTGCAGGCCGGCGGCGACGAGTGGCGCGGCGGCCAGATCCAGCCCCAGCGTGATGCCGGCGAGCAGGCGATCGGCCTGCTGCTCCAGCGCCACGTCGGGCAGGGCCATGACGGCCTGCACGCCGGTGCGCGCCGGGCTGTCGCTGGGCAGCTTGTCCAGCACCTGCCGCAGCAGGGCGCGCAACTCGGTGCGCCACTGCCCGGCGCGCGGCCAGTGTTCGGCGGCCAGCAGGGGCTCGCCGGACTCGCCGGCGGCGGCGGCCTGCGCGGCATCGGGCAGGGGCACCTCCGGGTACTGCTGCAGGCGCGCGTGCTGGGCCTCGCAGACCACGGCCATGAGCATCAGGTAGTCGCGCATGGCGTGGCCGGCGGCCAGCTGGCGCAGGCGCAGGGCGCGCTCGGCAAACAGCTTGCGGGGGTCGGGCAGCAGCAGCGGGGGGACTTCTAGGCCCGAGCGCTGCCGGATGTCTTCGGGGCTGTTGATCTGGCGATGGGTGGGGCTGGAGTTCAAGGTCTAAACAGGATCAGGATCGAGAAAAAAAGCTGCTGGCAGTGTGCACCACTGCGCAGCAGCCATGGGCCAGCCCAAGGTGGGGGAATACGCTTACTTGTGCGCCTTGGGTGTTTGCTGCTGCACTTGCTCGCGGTACCACAGCGGGTGGTGGTGCTTGGCCCAGCCCACGCTGACATTGCCGCGCACCATGGCGCCGAGCGTGCCCTTGACCCACAGGGCGGCGTAGGCATGCACGATCACCGCCAGTATCAGCACAAAGGCCGACACCGCATGCACCAGCACGGCGATGCGCTGCAACCAGATGGGCACGCTGGAGGCAAACCAGGCCTGCCAGAACAGCAGGCCGCTGGCCAGCAGCACCAGCAGGCAGAGCGTGAAGATCCAGAAGATCAGTTTTTGCCCGCCGTTGTATTTGCCCACCTGCGGCATTGCGGCCTGGTTGCCTTCGGAGACCATCTTGCCGGCGGACTCCAGCCACGCGGAGTCCTCGTCACGCCACAGGTTGGCGCCCACGAACATGAAGAACATGCCCAGGAACAGCACAAACATGGCCAGGCCCAGATAGGGGTGCAGAATGCGCGCCCACTGTGGCCCGCCGACGAGTGCCGTGAGCCAGAACAGCGCCGGGTGAAACAGCGCGAAGCCGGACACGGCGGCCAGCACGAAGCAGGTCACCGTCGCCCAGTGGTTGGAGCGCTGGCCGGCGTTGTAGCGTTGCAGCTGGAGCTTTTTCATGACTGCTCTCCTTGCGTACTGGAGTCGTCGGCGGCGTACTCCTCGTTCGCCTCGGGCACCTCCAGCGGGCCCTTGCGCAGGTAGTGGAACCAACCGGTGAAGGCGGCACCAGCCATCACGGCCAGCGCCGCGGGCTTGGTCCAGCCCTTCCAGACCGATACCCAGGGGCTGATGCTGGGATCCTTGGGTAGGTGCGTCAGCTCGGGCTTGTCGGCATGCTTGAGCACGTACATCACGTGCGTGCCGCCCACGCCGGTCGGGTTGTACAGGCCCGCGTTTTGCCAGCCGCGCTCCTTGAGCTCGGCGGCGCGCTCCTGGCCACTGGCCACCATGTCCTCCTTGGTGCCGAAGGTGATGGCGCCCGTGGGGCAGGTCTTCACACAGGCCGGCTCCAGGCCCACGCCCACGCGATCCGAGCACAGGGTGCACTTGTAGGCCTTGTTGTCTTGCTGGCTGATGCGCGGCACGTTGAACGGGCAACCCTTGATGCAGTAGCCGCAGCCAATGCAATGCTCGCTGATGAAGTCCACGATGCCGTTGGCGTACTTGACGATGGCGCCGGGCGCGGGGCAGGCCTTCAGGCAGCCCGGGTCTTCGCAGTGCATGCAGCCGTCCTTGCGGATCAGCCATTCGAGCTTGTCCTTCTCGGGCTCGACCTCGAAGAAACGCATCACCGTCCAGGACTGGGGGGTAAGGTCGCTGGGGTTGTCATAGACGCCGATATTGCTGCCGACGTCGTCGCGCAGGTCGTTCCACTCCATGCACGCCACCTGGCAGGCCTTGCAGCCTATGCACTTGGAGACGTCGATGAGCTTGGCGACCTCGGGCACATGGGCGCGTGCCTGCGGTGGTGGGGTGGTCGTGGCCGAGCGGGCGACCACGTCTTGTGATTGCAGACTCGACATGGCTACACCTTTTCAATGTTGACGAGGAAGGCCTTGGACTCCGGGGTCTGCGAGTTGGCGTCGCCGACGAAAGGGGTCAGTGTGTTGGCGATGTAGCCGGGCTTGGTCTGGCCGGTAAAGCCCTAGTGGAATGGGATGCCCACCAGGTGTACCTTCTGGCCGTTGACCGGGAACGGTTTGATGCGCTTGGTGACCACCGCCTTGGTCACGATGTGGCCACGGTTGCTGCTCACCTTGACCTTGTCGCCGTGCGCGATGCCCTTTTCCTTGGCCAGCTCCTCACTGATCTCCACGAAGGACTCGGGCTGCACGATGGCGTTCAGGCGCGCGTGCTTGGTCCAGGTGTGGAAATGCTCGGTCAGGCGGTAGGTGGTGGCTGCGTACGGAAATTCGTCCTTTTTGCCAAAGGCCTCCATGTCGCCCTTGAACACCCGGGCCGCAGGGTTGCTGATGGCCTTGGGGTTGTCCGGGTGCAGCGGGTTGACGCCAATGGGCGTCTCAAACGGCTCGTAATGCTCGGGGAAGGGCCCATCGGCCATGCCAATGGCGTGCAGCCGCGCCACGCCCTCGGGGTTCATGATGAACGATCCCATGCCGAGTTCGGGCGCCGCCGTGGGCAGCATGTCTGGCACGTCGGCGCCAGTCCAGGTCTTGCCGTTCCAGTACTCGTACTTCTTGTTGGGCGCCCAGGGCTTGCCGTCCTTGTCGGCGCTGGCGCGGTTGTAGAGGATGCGGCGGTTGGCCGGCCAGGCAAAGCCGAACTGCTGGTACACGCCAAGGCCAGTGGGGTCTTCCAGGCCGCGGCGCGCGGTCAGGTTGCCGGCCTCGCTCCAGCAGCCCGAGTAGAGCCAGTTGCCGCAGGCGGTGGAGCCGTCGTCGCGCAGCATGGCAAAGCCCGGCACTTGCTGCCCGGCCTTGACCAGCACCGCGCGGGCCGCCCCCGGATTGTTCGGATCCGCCGGGGCCAGCACGTCCGCCAGGGCCTTGCCGTTGATCTCGCGCAGCAGCTCGGTGGCCGAGGGCTCCAGCGGTTGGGCGTAATCCCATGTCAGATTCAAAATAGCGTCGGGAAAGGCACCGCCGTCCTTGGCGTACATGGCGCGCAGTTTCATGAAGAGCAGCGCCATGATCTCCGAATCGGCCTTGGCCTCGCCTAGAGGATCGACGGCGCGCTCCTTCCAGATCGCGATGCGGCTGGAGTTGGTCAGGCTGCCTTCTTCCTCGGCAAAGCAGGTGCTGGGCAGGCGGAAGACCTCGGTGGCGATGCCTTCGCTCTTGACGTCGTTGAGCGGGCCGTAGTTCTTCCAGAACTCTCCGGTTTCGGTCTCCAACGGGTCGATGATGACCAGGTACTTGAGCTTGGACAGGGCCGCCGAGAGCTTGTTCTTGTTGGGCACCGTCGCCAGCGGGTTGAAACCCTGTGACAAGAAGCCGTTCATCTTGCCCTGGTGCATCAGCTCGAACATGTGCAGCACATCAAAGCCGCCGGCCAGCTTGGGCACCCAGTCGTAGCAGAAGTTGTTCTCCGGCGTGGCCGCCTTGCCGTAATACGACTTCATCAGGCTGTTGAAGAACCGCGGGAAGTTGCTCCAGTAGTTGAACTGGTTGGGACGCATGGGCTTGGGCGTGCAGCGCTTCAGGTACTTCTCGAACGTGTCGTCGTTGTCCGTCGGCGCGCTCAGGTAACCCGAGAACACCTCGGCGTAGGCGTTCATGTCGGTCACGCCCTGTACGTTGGAGTGCCCGCGCAGCGCGTTCACGCCGCCGCCCGGCCGCCCCATGTTGCCCAGGAGCAGCTGGATCATCGCCATGGTGCGGATGTTCTGGCTGCCCACGGTGTGCTGCGTCCAGCCCAGCGCGTAGCAAATGGTACTGGTCTTGTCGGGCGCCGACATCTCGCCGAGCATCTCGCAGATCTTCAGGAACTTGTCCTTGGGCGTGCCGCAGATGTTCTCGACCATCTCCGGCGTGTAGCGGCTGTAGTGCTTTTTAAGCTGCTGGTAGACGCACAGCGGATCCTGCATCGTCTCGTCGACCAGCACGTAGCCGTCCTCGCCCAGCTGGTAGCCCCAGGTGGCCTTGTCGTACTTGCGCTTGGCCTCGTCGTAGCCGCTGAAGATGCCGTTGTCCAGCGCAAAGCCGGGCTTGGTCAGGAAGGTGGCGTCGGTGTTGAACTTAACGTACTCGTGATGGATCTTGTCGTTGCTCAAGAGCCAGTTGATGACGCCGCCCAGGAAAGCGATATCGGTGCCGTTGCGGATTGGTGCGTAGAAGTCGGCCACCGCCGAGGTGCGGTTGAAGCGCGGGTCTACCGAGATCAGCTTGGCCTTGCGCTTTTGCATGGCCTCTACCACCCACTTGAAACCCACGGGGTGGGCTTCGGCGGCGTTGCCGCCCATCACTATGATCAGATCGGCATTTTTAATGTCGGTCCATGAATTGGTCATCGCTCCGCGACCGAAAGTCGGGCCCAGACTGGACACCGTCGGTGCGTGTCAAACGCGTGCTTGTGTATCGATTCCAACCATGCCAAGGCCGCGCGCGACCTTGACGGTGAGGTAGCTCGACTCGTTGGACGAGGAGCTGCACATCAGAAAACCGGTGGTCGTCCAGCGGTTGACCGTGGTGCCGGCGTCGTTCTTCTCCTGGAAGTTGGCGTCGCGGTCGGCCTTCATGTGCCGGGCAATGCGGGTCAGTGCGTCGTCCCAGCTGATGCGCTTCCATTCGCTGCTGCCTGCCTCGCGTACCGAGGGGAATTTGATGCGCGCCGGCGAGTTGATCATGTCCATCACGCCCGCCCCCTTGGGGCACAGCGAGCCACGGCTGACCGGATTGTCCGGGTCGCCCTCGACGTGGATCACATGATTTTTGGCGTTTTTCGCCCCGTCGCCGAGCTTGTAGATCAACATGCCGCAACTGACCGAGCAGTAGGGGCAGATGCTGCGCGTGACGGTGGCGCTGGCGAGCTTGAAGGCCCGGGTCTCGGCGAGTGCGGCGGCGGGTGAAAACCCCATGGCCACAAGACTCGACCCGACCAGCCCCGCCGCGCTGACGCGGAAGAACTGTCTGCGGTGCATGTCCATGACTTGTCTCCTGAATTGTTGAGCGCCGTAGTCAGGATGGCGCATGCCCCTGTAGGTTGGGGCGATTCAGTGTAGGCAAGCGTGAGGTGGGGCTGACACGATGCAAACCCTTAAGGGTCATGGCCGCCGCGCGTCAGCCAGGCGTCAGGTGCTGGGGCGCAGCTTCGCTTCGCCGCCGCTGGCGCGCCCCACGGGCTGCAGCGGCCAGGTGATGACCAGCCAGGCCAGGGCCAGCACGGCGGTGGCGGCAAACAGCCCGCCGGTGCCGGCCCATTTGGCCAGGGCCCCGCCAATGGCGCCGCCGGCAAACAGGCCCAGCGACTGCAGCGTGTTGTACGCGCCCAGTGCGGCGCCGCGCAGGTTGGCCGGGGCCATGCGCGACACCAGGCTGGGCTGCGTGGCCTCCAGCATGTTGAAGCCGCAGAAGAACACGAACAGCAGCGCGCCCAGCAGCGTGACCGTGGGCGCGACATGGCTGCTGACCAGCCAGCCCAGGGCGGCCTGCACCACGGCGATCAGGCCTATGGACAGCAGCAGCGCCGCGCGCAGCCGGCCGCGCCGCTCCATGGAAAACAGCGCGCCCATGGCGATCACGGACAGCACCAGCGCCGGCAGGTAGACATGCCAGTGCACGTCCTTCGGCAACCCGGCCTGCACCAGCATGGCCGGCACGGCCACCCACATGGCCATTTGTATGGTGTGCAGGGCGAACACGCCCAGGTTCAGGCGCAGCAGGTCGGCGTGGCGCCACACGTCGGCCAGGCGCCCGCGGGGCAGATCGACATGCTGGCGCGGCTCGGGCGGCACCACCCACAGGATCAGCGCCAGGCCGCCCAGGGCCAGCGCAAAGGTCAGCGTGAACAGGCCCGACAGGCCGACATAGGCCGTGAGCAACGGCGCCAGCACCAGGGCCACGGCAAACATCAGGCCTATGCTGATGCCCACCAGCGCCATGGCCTTGGTGCGCACGGCGTCGCGCGTCTGGTCGGCCAGCAGGGCGGTGACGGCCGCCGACACCGCGCCCGCGCCCTGCAGCGCCCGCCCCAGCAGCAGGCCCATGACCGAGCCCGCCAGCGCCGCCACCAGGCTGCCCACGGCGAACACCAACAGGCCGATGACGATGACGCGCTTTCTGCCAAAGCGGTCGGACGCCATGCCCAGCGGCAGCTGAAAAAACGCCTGCGTCAGGCCATACATGCCCATGGCCAGGCCCACCAGGGCCGGGTCGTCGCCGCCGGGGTATTTGCGCGCCTCCAGCATGAACACCGGCAGCACCAGGAACAGGCCCAGCATGCGCAGGGCAAAAATGGCGGCCAGGCCGATGCTGGAGCGGCGCTCAAGCGCGGTCATGGAGGTGGAATGCGGATCGGACACGGGGCGTTGCGGTGTTGGCTGCGATGAACCCGGCATTTTCCCCTATGACGCAAAGACGCTCACTATCATGGTGGGTTTTCCCTTTCGAGCCTGCCGTGACCCTTACCGCCGATGATGCCAGCCACGCCGATGGCGCCTACCTCGCCCGCGTCCTGGGCGCGCAGCGCATCAGCATCCGCGGCGCGCGCACGCACAACCTGAAGAACATCGACCTGGACATTCCGCGCAACCAGCTCGTCGTCATCACCGGGCTGTCGGGCTCGGGCAAGTCCAGCCTGGCGTTTGACACCCTGTATGCGGAAGGGCAACGGCGCTATGTGGAAAGCCTGTCGGCCTATGCGCGCCAGTTTTTGGGCCGCCTGGACAAGCCCGACGTGGATCTGATCGAGGGCCTGTCGCCGGCCATCAGCATCGAGCAAAAGGCCACCAGCCACAATCCGCGCTCCACCGTGGGCACGGTGACCGAAGTTCACGACTACCTGCGCCTGCTGTACGCGCGCGCCGGCACGCCGCATTGCCCAGACCATGGCCTGCCGCTGGCCGCGCAGACCGTGAGCCAGATGGTGGACGCCGTGCTGGCCCTGCCCGAGGACACCAAGCTGATGCTGCTGGCGCCCGTGGCGCGGCACAAAAAAGGTGAATTCATCGAGCTGTTCGCGCAGATGCAGGCCCAGGGCTATGTGCGCTTTCGCGTCGATGGCCGGATCTACGAGGTGGATGAGCTGCCCGAGTTGAAAAAAACCGAGAAGCACGACATCGACGTGGTGGTGGATCGCCTGAAGGTGCGCCAGGACGCCCAGCAGCGCCTGGCCGAAAGCGTTGAGGCCGTGCTGCGCATAGGCGGGGCCGAAGGCGCCGGCCGCGTGCTGGCGCTGGAGATGGACAGCGGGCGCGAGCATTTGTTTTCAGCCAAGTTCGCCTGCCCGGTGTGCAGCTATTCGCTGCCCGAGCTGGAGCCGCGGCTGTTTTCCTTCAACTCGCCCACGGGCGCCTGCCCGGCCTGCGACGGTCTGGGCCAGCAGGAGCTGTTCGACGCCGCGCGCGTGGTGGCCTTTCCGTCCCTGAGCCTGGCCAGCGGCGCCATCAAGGGTTGGGATCGGCGCAATGGCTACTACTTCGCCATGTTGCAAAGCCTGGCGGCGCACTACGGCTTCGATGTGGAGGCGCCGTTCGAGCAGCTGCCCGAACGCGCGCGCCAGGTGCTGCTGCACGGCTCGGGCGACGAGGACGTTGCCTTCAGCTACCTGCTGGACAGCGGCCCGAACAAGGGCCAGCCCATCATCAAGCAGCACCCGTTCGAGGGCATCCTGCCCAACATGGAGCGGCGCTGGCGCGAGACAGACTCGGCGGTGGTGCGCGAAGACCTGGCGCGCTATCGACAGTCGCAGCCCTGCGCCGCATGCGGCGGCGCGCGCCTCAAGCGCGAGGCGCGCCATGTGCTGGTGGGCGAGGGCGCAGCCGCGCGCGGCATCTACGACGTGAGTCATATGACGCTGCAGGATGCCCAGGCCTGGTTCGGCGCGCTCAAGCTCGCCGGCGCCAAGGCCGACATCGCCGACAAGATCGTGCGCGAGATCGCCGCGCGCCTGGGCTTTCTTAACGACGTCGGCCTGTCCTACCTGAGCCTGGAGCGCAGCGCGGAAACGCTGTCCGGCGGCGAGGCCCAGCGTATCCGCCTGGCATCGCAGATAGGCTCGGGCCTGACGGGCGTGATGTACGTGCTGGACGAACCCAGCATAGGCCTGCACCAGCGCGACAACGACCGGCTCATCGCCACCCTGACGCGCCTGCGCGACCTGGGCAACAGCGTCATCGTGGTCGAGCATGACGAGGACATGATCCGCGCCGCCGACCATTGCGTGGACATGGGGCCCGGGGCCGGCGTGCACGGCGGGCGCGTGATGGCCCAGGGCAGCTATGCCGAGCTGTGCGCGAATCCGGATTCGCTCACCGGACAGTATCTGAGCGGCGCCAAGACCCTGCCCGTGCCCGCGCGGCGCACGCCCTGGCTGCCGGTGCTGGAGCAGGCCGCGCCCGAGGCCGAGAAAAAACCCAAGTCGCGCTTTCCCGAGACGGCCGCCAGCCAGCGCAAGAAGGAGCGCCTGGCCGAGCACCGCGCCACGCAAGGGCAGCTGCAAGCGGTGCGCGTGCTGGGCGCCACGGGCCACAACCTGAAGAGCGTGAACGTGGAATTCCCCGTGGGCCTGCTGAGCTGCGTCACCGGCGTATCCGGCTCGGGCAAGAGCACCCTGGTCAACGACACGCTGCACAAGGCAGCCGCGCGCCTGATCCACCGCGCCCACGAGGAGCCCGCGCCGCACCTGGGCCTGGAGGGCCTGGAGTATTTCGACAAGGTCATCAACGTAGACCAAAGCCCCATAGGCCGCACGCCGCGCAGCAACCCGGCCACCTACACGGGGCTGTTCACGCCGATACGCGAGCTGATGGCCGAGACCAACACCGCCAAGGAGCGTGGCTACGGCCCCGGGCGCTTTTCGTTCAACGTGGCCCAGTCCTCGGGCGGTGGGCGCTGCGAGGCCTGCCAGGGCGACGGCGTGGTGAAGGTGGAGATGCATTTCCTGCCCGACGTCTACGTGCCCTGCGACGTCTGCCACGGCCAGCGCTACAACCGCGAGACGCTGCAGGTGCAGTGGAAGGGCAAGAGCATCGCCCAGATCCTGGAGCTGACGGTGGAGGACGCGCACGCCTTCTTCAAGGACGTGCCGACGATTGCGCGCAAGCTGCAGACCCTGCTGGACGTGGGTCTGAGCTACATCCGCCTGGGCCAGAGCGCCACCACGCTATCGGGCGGCGAGGCCCAGCGCGTGAAGCTGGCGCAGGAACTTTCAAGGCGTGACACCGGCCGCACCCTCTACATCCTGGACGAGCCCACCACCGGCCTGCACTTCGCCGACATCGCCCTGCTGCTGAAAGTCTTGCTGCAGCTGCGCGACGCCGGCAACACCATCGTCGTCATCGAGCACAACCTGGACGTGATCAAGACCGCGGACTGGCTCATCGACATGGGGCCCGAGGGCGGCGCCGGCGGCGGCCAGGTGGTGGCGGTGGGCACGCCCGAGGAGGTGGCGGGCAACGAGGCCAGCCACACGGGGCGCTATCTGCGGCGGCATTTGCAGGTTAAATAGGGCGGCAGCACCCGCCAATCAAGCGATAGCAGCTATCAATTGCTGAGCCCTTGGGGGCGCCGGCAACCGCCTGGCATGGCCCTCCTCCGCCGTGCGGAACACCGCCACCGCCTGCACCAATCCCTGGGCCTGGCTGCTCAGGCCGTCGGCGGCGGCGGCCATTTGTTCTACCAGGGCGGCGTTTTGCTGCGTCACCTGGTCCAGCGCGGTGACGGCCTCGCCGACCTGGGCCACGCCGCTGGCCTGCTCCTGGCTGGCGGTGCTGATCTGGCCCACCAGCGCGTTCAGGCGCTGCATGCTGGCCACCACCTCGGCCATGGTGCGGCCCGCGGCCTCGGCCTGTTGGTTGCCGGCGCTCACGCGGGCGTTGCTGGCCTCGATCAGGCCGCGGATCTGCTTGGCCGCCTCGCCGCTGCGGCCCGCCAGGTTGCGCACCTCGCCGGCCACCACGGCAAAGCCGCGCCCCTGCTCGCCGGCGCGCGCCGCCTCGACGGCGGCATTCAGCGCCAGCAGGTTGGTCTGGAAGGCAATGCCGTCTATCACCTGGATGATGTCGGCCATTTGCCGCGCCGCCTGGTGCACGCCGTGCATGGTGTCCACCACCTGCTCCACGTTGGCGCCGCCCTGGCGCGCCAGCTCGCGTGTGTCCTCGGCCAGTTGGCTGGCCTCGCGTGCGGTGTGGGCGTTGTTTTGCACCGTGGCGCTGAGCTGCTCCATGGAGGCCGCAGTCTGCTCCAGCGCGCTGGCCTGGGCCTCGGTGCGGCCCGACAGGTCGTGGTTGCCCTGGGCGATTTCGCTGCTGGCCAGGGCCACGCCCTCGGAGCCGCTGCGCACCTGGGCCACGATGGGGCGCAGCCGCGCGCGCATTTGCTGCTGGGCGGCGATCAGCTCGCCCACTTCGTTGCTGCCATGGGGCTGGTCGGCACCGCTCAGGTCGCCCTGGGCCACGGCGCGCGCCAGCTGCACGGCCTGGTGCACGGGCTGGGTGATGGAGCGCACGAAGGCCGCCGCCAGCAGCAGCGCCAGCGTGGCCAGCGCCGCCAGGGCAGTGCCCATGAGCCACAGCGCGCGCTGCGCGGCCGCGTCCTGCTGCTGCACCAGCTCCAGCAGCTGCTGCGTGGCCTGGGTGGCGAGTGCGTTCACGGCCTCGATGCCGGAGGTAAGGGTGTCAAAGTACTGGCCCGCGGGCAGGCGCAGGGAGTCGGCGTTGAGCAGGCCGTCGTCCACCAGGCGCAGGGCCTCGGCGGTGCGGGTCTTTTCACTGGCCAGGGCCGACGCCAGTTCGCCCTGCAGCGCCGGCGCGTGCTGCTGGGCGCGCTGCAGGCTGGCCTGGCTGCCGGCGTCGAATTCATCGGCGCGTGCGCGCAGGGCGCGCAGCAGGCCGCGGGTCTCGGGCGCCAGCTCGCCGCGCGCCAGCGCACCCGTGCCCATGGCGCGCATCTGACCGAGTTGCTCGGTGAGCTGGGGCAGCTGCTGCAGCGCCGCCTGGATCAGCGCCTGGGTGTCGCGGCGCTCGCTGGTGCTCAGGCCGCTGGCGTGCAGCAGCTGGTCGCTCAGGCCCAGCAGCCGCGCCACCAGCTGGTTGTGGCGCGCCAGGCTTTGCGCGGGGGTGACGGCGCCGTCGCTCACGGCCTGCTGCAGCGCCTGCCAGTCCTGGCGCAACGCGCCCAAGGCCGTGGCCTGGGTTGGGGCCACGCTGGCCAGCTGTTCAGCCGTGGCCTGCAGGGCGCGGCCGAGTTCGTCGCGCACGGCGGGGCGGCGCCCCGCCAGCTGGGCGTCGCCGCCCAGTTGGCCGGCCGACAGGCCGCGGTGCACCTGGGTGAGCCGCACCGCCTGGCCCAGCTGCTGCAGCGCCGGCATGGCGCGCGCCTGTGCGTTAAGGGCACGCAGCTGCGTGCTCATGCCGTGCAGCTGCAGGCCGGCGGGCAGGGCCGTCATGGCGAGGGCCAGGCCACCCAGGATGAGGAATTTGTGCGACAGGCGCAGACGGTCGAGCAGACGCATGGCAGCGGGCAGTTGTAAAAAATTGCTGCAATTGTAGGTGGCAATATCCCAAAAACTGGGGATAGCCCTAGCGCTGCGATGCCTAAAAAAGCGGCGATAACTGCCCGCTTGTCAGCGGATTGCGACGTTTTGCCCGACGTTTGTTACAGCGCGCGCCGTCGCGCAAAGCGCACCACCGTCACGCCGGCGCGCGCCTGGCGCGTGCTGGGCATGACGAGCACGCAGTCGTCATAGGGCGTGGTGACGCTCTCGCCGTCATTGTCGCCAATCACGGTGCCGGCCTGGGCGATCACCTCCAGGCCGGTGAAGGCTTCGGTGAAGGCAAAGTGCTCGCTTTTTGCCACCACCGGGCCGGTGACCTCCAGCGCCCATTGGCGTGGTGCGTCGGGCAGGCGCCAACCGGGCAGCAGGCGCGCCAGCTCGGCGGCATCGACCACGCCGGCGGCTTCGATGAAGCGCAGGCATTGATCCTGGGCCACGGCGCGGCTGGCCGGGTCGCCGTGGAAGCCGCATTCCACCAGCAGCGAGCGGCTGTCGCCGGCCTGTGCGTCGGGCAGGCCGAAGCGGCCGTAGTCGCGCATGCGCGTGCCGTCCTTGTGGCCGGCGTCGATGACGATGTGCTCGGGCGCGGCCATGGCGCGCGCCAGCTGCAGGTTGCGCGGCTGCATGCCGGTGAGCAGCAGCGGCGCGCAGGGTTCGTGCATGGAATGCAGATCCAGCAGCCAGTCGGCCTGGGCAACAAACGGCCGCAACGCGGCGCAGCGGCGCCGCTCCAGGGTGCTTGCGGCATCCATGCGCTCGTCGCTCCACTGGCGGTTCATGTCCTCTTCGACGAAGCGCGCGGCGTCGTGGTCGGCGGCGTCGAAGCGCTCGAACGCCGCCAGGTTGCAAAACGCCAGCGTCAGCGCCCCGGTCTGCGGGCGCAGGCCGGATTCGAGCAGGCCCTTAAGGGCCCAGGCGCCGCACAGCTCGTTGCCGTGGATCAGCGCGCTGATCAGCACCCGGCGCCCGGGCCGGCCCGAGTCGAAATGCCACACGCCCTCGGTGCCGGTGTTGCCGGCGCGCCAGGCGGCGAGGTCGGGCGCGGGCAGGTCAAAGCGCGGGGACATGCTCACTCCTCGATCTTGGCAAATTGCACGATTTTTGTGTACTTGGCGACCTCATCGCGCCAGAACTGCGCCAGGTTCACGTCTGGCGCCGCCACGCCCGAGCCGGCGGCGGCCATCTTCTTGCGGAAGTCGCTCGACTGCAGGGTTTCATTCAGCGCCTTCTTCAGCCTGGCGACCACCGGCGGCGGCAGGTTGGCCGGGCCGACCAGGGCGAACCAGCTCTCGATGTCCACGTTCTTGAACTGCGGAAACTCGGCCAGCGCCGGAATGTCGGGCGTGGCCGGTGCGCGCTTGGGCGAAGTGGTGCCCAGGGCCACCACCTTGCCGGACTTGATGTGCGGCAGGCCGCTGGAGAGCACGAACACGCCGAACTCCAGGTTGTTGCCCACCAGGTCGTTGGTCAGCGGCGCCACGCCGCGGTAGGGGATATGGGTCATGAACAGGCCGGCCTGCTCCTTGACCATCTCGCCGGCCAGGTGCAGGGCCGTGCCCACGCCCGAGCTGCCGTAGCTGAACTTGCCGGGGTTCTTCTTCACCAGTTGGGTGAAGTCGTTGGCATTCTTCACGCCCGATGCGGTGGAGGCCACCAGCACCATGGGCTGCGAGCCGATCAGGCCTATGGGCGTGAAATTGGCCGGGCTGTACTTGACGCTCTTGGTGACTAGCTTGGCAATCGCCAGTTCGTTGTTGGCGCCCACCAGCAGGGTGTAGCCGTCGGGTGCGGCGCTGGCCACCTTCTGCGCGCCTATGGTGCCGCCGGCGCCGCCCAGGTTCTCGATCACCACCGGCTGGCCCAGGCGCGTGGACAGCTCGGCGCCCACCAGGCGCCCCATCAGGTCGGTGCTGCCGCCGGGCGGATAGCCGACGACGATGGTGATGGGCTTGGTGGGAAAGTCCTGCGCCTGCACGGGGCCGGCGGCCAGCAGGGCCAGGCCGCTGGTGAGCAGCGCGGCGACGGTCAGGCGGCGCGAGGGGGTGGTGAGCGATGGTCGCATGAGTTTTTTCAGGTGGGAGGTAGTCAGGCGCGCGCGGCGTTCAGCGCGGCGCGCGTGGCCTGGGCTGCGCCGCGCGCTGCGGCGGCAAAGTCGGCCCCGCCCGAGGCATAGAGCACGGCGCGCGAGGAGTTGACGATGATCGGGCCGTTCTTGGTGAGGCCGGCGCGCACCGTGGCGGCGGCGTCGCCGCCCTGCGCGCCCACGCCGGGGATGAGCAGCGGCAGCGTCGGCGCCAGGGCGCGCACGCGTTCGATTTCTTGCGGGTAGGTGGCGCCCACCACCAGGCCCAGCTGGCCGTTTCGGTTCCACGGCCCCTGGGCCTGGCGCGCCACATGCTCGTACAGCAGCGGCTGGCCGTCCACGCTGGCCAGGCGCTGGGCCTGCAGGTCGTCGCCGCCGGGGTTGGAGGTGCGGCACAGCAAAAACGCGCCCTTGTCGTGGTAGTCCAGGTAGGGGGCGATGGAGTCGAAGCCCATGAAGGGTGACAGCGTCACGGCGTCGGCGCCGTAGCGCTCGAAGGCCTCGATCGCGTACTGCTCGGCGGTGGAGCCGATGTCGCCGCGCTTGGCGTCCAGGATCACCGGCACATGCGGGGCGTTGGCGCGCATGTGCTGCATCAGGCGTTCGAGCTGGTCCTCGGCGCCGCGCGCGGCAAAGTAGGCGATCTGCGGCTTGAAGGCGCAGACCAGGTCGGCCGTGGCGTCCACGATGGCGGCGCAGAAGTCGTAGATGCGATGCGCCTGGCCTTGCAGGTGCCCGGGAAAACGCGTCGGCTCCGGGTCCAGTCCCACGCACAGCAGGGAGTCATTGCGCGTGGTGGCGTCGCGCAGCATGTCGAGAAAGGTCATGGGCGGCAATTTTAGGGGCGCCGCTGCAGAGCTGCGCCGGCCCCGGCACAATCGCCGCCCATGCCCGCCTTCTCTCGCCGCCAGCTTGTCGTCCTCGTGCTCCTGACCCTGGTGTGGGGCTTCAACTGGCCGGTGATGAAGATCGGCGTGGAGCATTTCCCGCCGCTCACCTTCCGCATGGTGTCGCTGTGGGGCGGCCTGCCCATATTGGCGCTGGTGATGTGGCAGCAGAAGACGCCGTTTGCCATTGCACCCGTGCACTGGCCGCGCGTGCTGCTGCTGGCCTGGTGCAACATGGTCATGTGGTATGCGCTGATGATCCTGGCCATGCCGCTGCTGTCCAGCGGGCGCGCGGCCATCCTCGGCTACACCATGCCGATCTTCTCGGCCGTCATCGGCGCGTTGTTCTTTGGCGACCGGCTGGCCACGCGCGCCTGGGCCGGGGTGGGCGCGGCGCTGCTGGGCGTGGTGCTGCTGCTGTGGCACGAACTGGGAGCCCTGGGCAGCAGCCCCATGGGCGTGTCTTTGATGCTGGTGTCTGCCGCCAGCTGGGCCCTGGGCACGCAGCTGCTGCGTCGCCTGCCGGTGCCGGTGCCGCTCTTCACGCTGTCGTTCTGGATGGTGACCATCACCTGCGTGGTGCTGACCGTGCTGGCGGCCTTGTTCGAGCATGAGCGCTGGCACTCGCCCGACGGCCCGGCCCTGGGCGCCCTGGTCTACAACGCCGTGCTGGCGCTGGGCTTTGCCCAGGTGGCCTGGTTCTTCCTGGTGCGCACGCTGCCGCCCGTGGCGTCCACCCTGAGCGTGATGATGATTCCGGTGCTGGGCGTGTTCAGCGGCACGCTGTGGCTGGGCGAGCGGCTGAGCTGGCAGGACTGGGCGGCCGTGGGGTTGATGGTGCTGGCGATTGCCTCGGTGCTGTGGCCGGCGCGGGACACATAGCGCACGCAAAAAAGCCGCCGGCTGTGAAGGCGGCGGCTTGGGTGTTCGCGGACGGCGTTCAGCGCGCCGTGGCCAGCAGGCGCTGCACGTCGCGGTCGTTGGGCAGGGCGTAGTCGTGGCCGCGGATGATGCGGCTGTCCTCGGTGCGCACCAGCTTCATGCTCACGTAGGTGAAATTGGCGGCGGGCGAGTAGGTGCCCACCAGCACCATGGAGGCGTTGTGGCTGCGCGCGATGTCCTTGATCTCGCGCGACAGCAGCAGCTCGCCGGCGCCTTCCTTGACGAA
>JAFEES010000080.1 GCA_018240995.1 Pseudomonadota bacterium
CGGCAGAAACCCAGGCCGCCGTAGACAAATGGACGGTGCGCACCGAGCTGGAGCAAAAAATCCCCGTGGTGGCCCCGCCCGAAGGCGCCGACATCTACATGATCGGCCGCCTGTGGAACTGGTGGCCGATCCTGGAACTGGAGAGAGGCAAGACCTACAAGCTCCACCTGACCTCCATGGACTACAACCACGGCTTTTCGCTGCAGCCCACCAACATCAACATCCAGGTCGTGCCCGGCTATGAGCACGTGATCAAGGTCACGCCCAACGAGTCCGGCACCTTTTCCGTCGTCTGCAACGAGTATTGCGGCATTGGCCATCACGAGATGGTGGGCCGCATCTACGTGAAGTGAAGCGGAGACACATTCCATGACTACCACTTACCGTACCTGCCCACGCACGGGCCTGCAATTCGAGGCGCACGCCGAGAAACTCATGATTGCCAACGCCTTCATGGCCGTGGTCGCCCTGCTCGTGGGCGGCCTGCTGGCCATTGGCGTGGTGCTGACCCGCTGGCCCGCCGTGCACTGGCTGCCGGCCGACACCTTCTACATGGTGCTCACCGCCCACGGCATCGACATGCTGATCTTCTGGATCATCTTCTTCGAGGTCGCCGTGCTGTACTTCGCCTCATCCACGCTGCTGCGCTGCCGCATCGCCACGCCAAAAATAGCCTGGCTGGGTTTCGCCCTCATGCTCGTGGGCGCGGTCTGGAACAACATCGTGGTGTTCCAGGGCGAGTCCAGCGTGATGATGACCTCCTATGTGCCGATGATGGCGCACTGGTCGTTCTACCTGAGCCTGATCCTGTTCGCGGTGGGCGCACTGGTCGCCTGCGGCGTGTTCTTCGGCACGCTGGTCGTGGCCCGGCGCGACAAGACCTACGAGGGCTCCATCCCCCTGGTCACCTTCGGCGCCATGACGGCCGCCATCATCGCGGTGTTCACCATCCTGTCGGGCGCCTTCATCCTGGTGCCTACCTTCCTGGTGTCCATCGGCCTGCTCAAGAGCGTCGATCCGCTGGTCTACCGCGTGGTCTGGTGGG
Organism: Pseudomonadota bacterium; assembly: GCA_018240995.1. Classification (GTDB taxonomy): domain Bacteria; phylum Pseudomonadota; class Gammaproteobacteria; order Burkholderiales; family Burkholderiaceae_C; genus Alicycliphilus. Next base: position 1,046 of record JAFEES010000080.1, read on the forward strand.
CCTTCGGCCACTCCTCGCAGCAGATCAACGTGGCTGCCCACATCTCCATCTGGTACGCCGTGGCGGCCATCGCCTTTGGTGCCAAGCCCATGTCCGAGCGCGTCAGCCGCGGCGCCTTCCTGCTGTACATCCTGTTCCTGCAGCTGGCCAGCGCCCACCACATCCTCGCCGACCCCGGCGTGAGCACCGAGTGGAAGGTGGTCAACACCAGCTACTTCATGTACTTTGCCGTGCTCGGCTCCATGATCCACGCCCTGTCCATCCCCGGTGCCATGGAAGTGGCGCAGCGTGCGCGTGGCTATAACAAGGGCCTGTTCGAGTGGCTGCGCAAGGCGCCCTGGAGCAACCCCACGTTCTCCGGCGTGTTCATTGCCCTGGTGGGCTTCGGCTTCCTGGGCGGCACCACCGGCGTGATGATGGGCACCGAACAGCTGAACCTGCTGATCCACAACACCATCTACGTGCCCGGTCACTTCCACGCCACGGTGGTGGTTGGCACCACGCTGACCTTCATGGCCCTGACCTACTTCCTGATCCCCTCGCTGTTCAAGCGCGAGATGATCTCCCCCGGTCTGGCCCGACTGCAGCCCTATCTGTTCGGCTTCTCGATGTACTTCTTCTGCCTGGTCATGATGGGCGCAGGTACCCTGGGTGTGTCGCGCCGTCACTGGGACATGGCCTTCAGCGGCAACGCCCTGGCCTATGAGTGGCCCGGCGCCGCCTACCTGATGATGGGTCTGGTGGGCGTGGCCGGCGTGGCCGCCATCGCCGGCGGCGTGATCTACGTCTACGTCACGGTCGGCTCGCTGCTGTGGGGCAAGAAGCTCGACGCTGGCGCGCCCAGCCCGAAGTTCACCCCGGTGGCGCGTGCGGCCCCGACGGCTGCCGCACAGACCTACGGCTCGGCCGGTTTCGTGGCTCCCGGCACCTTCGTGCTGGCCATGTTCTTCCTCGTGACCTTCGTGCTGTACTACTTCGTGAACTGGAAGTACCTCGGCCAGCTGTGGGGTCTGAGCTGATCCGGAGCCTTTGCGTGATGCACACCACAACGCTCAAGCCCGCGGGGCGCAGCATGGCGCAGATGGCGCGCGACGTCATCTCGCTGTTCAAGCTGCGCATCGGCGTGCTGATCATGATCACCGCGCTCGTTGGCATGGCCGTGACGCCAGGGCCCGCGCCCAGCTTCGTGCAGGCGCTGGTGCTGGCCCTATCCGTGCTCATGGCGTCGGCCAGTGCAGGAGCGTTCAACCAGTACGTGGAGTACGAAAGCGACCGGCTGATGCGACGCACCAGCCGGCGCGCCTTCGCCACCGGCGCCCTGCCTCACCACCCCGCATGGCTGGCCCTGATGGCCGTGCTGCTGGCGGTGGCGGTGGCATCGGCCTGGCTGGTGCTCAACGCCGTGGCCGCCCTGCATGTGTTCCTGGGCGCGTTTTTCTACGGGGTGGTCTACACCCTGTGGCTCAAGCGCCGCACGGCCATGAACATCGTCATCGGCGGCCTGGCCGGCAGCTTTGCCGTGCTGGCCGGCGCCGCCGCGGTAGACCCCGGCCTGGGCCCCCTGCCGTGGCTGCTGGCGCTGGTGCTGTTTCTGTGGACGCCGCCGCATTTCTGGAGCCTGGCCATCGCCAACAGCGCCGACTATGCCCAGGCCGGCGTGCCCATGCTGCCCGTGGTCGTAGGGCCCGAGCGTGCCGCACGCACCGTGCTGCTGAGTACCATCGCACTGTTCCTCGCCTCGCTGGCTCCTCTGGCCTTTGGTGCGGGGTGGGTGTACGGCATAGGCGCCTTCGTCGGCGGCCTGCACTTCGTGCGCAAGTCCTGGCAGCTGGCACGCAAGCCCGAGCGCGCCACCGCCATGGCTTCATTCTTTGCCTCTCTGGTTCAACTGAGCCTGCTGCTGGTGGCCGCCAGCATCGACGCGCTGATGCGCTGAAGTGGGAGCCACGCGCCATGGCCTGCCTGCAGTTGCTTCGCATTCGCCACATGCTTGCCTCGTGCGCCATGGGGCTGATGCTGGCGCTGCCGGCCATGGCAAGCTCCACCAACACCACCGACCTGGGGCTGGATCGCGAAGCAGCGCTGCGCACCAGCCAGGCCGCCATTGGCCGCAAGGTCGGTGACCACATCTTGCTAAACCGCGAGGGCGTGCCCACCTCCCTCGCGTCCTACCGCGGCAAGCCGCTGCTGGTGAGCTTCATCTACACCGGCTGCTTCCAGGTCTGCCCGACCACCACGCGCTCGCTGCAGGAGGCCGTGGAGGGCCTGCAAAAAAGCGTCGGGCCCAACCAATTCAATGTGGTGAGCATTGGCTTCAACCAGCCAGCCGACTCGCCACAGGCCCTCAAGGCCTTTGCCACGCAGTACGGCATACGCCAGCCCAACTGGGAGTTCCTGAGCCCGCCGGCGGCCATCGTGCCCGACCTGGCGCGCGACTTCGGCTTTGTCTACCAGTCCTCGCCAGCGGGTTTCGACCATGTGCTGCAGGTCTCCATCCTGGATGCCGAGGGGCGCATCGTGCGCCAGGTGTATGGCGAGGGCGTGGTGCCCGCCGAGCTTGGCGAGCCGCTGAAGATGCTGCTGGCGGGCCAGCCCGTGCAGTCCAACGAGCTGATCGAGCACCTGGTGGACAGGGTGCGCATCCTGTGCACGGTGTTCGACCCCAAGACCGGCGCGTACAAGGTGGACTACACGCTGCCCATACAGATCGCCGGCGGCGTGACGTTTTTCGTGCTGATGATGATCTTTTTCGTCAATGAATGGCGCTCAAGCCGCAAGCTGGCCCGCAGCAAGGAGATGCGCAACGCCTGATGCGCAACGCCAGTCCCATGTCCTTGCCAGGCCCAGCCCTGCCCACCCCGGGCCCCGCCACCGCACCGCCCCCCCTGCCCCGCCTGGCCAGCGCCTACCGCGCGCTGGAGCATGGCTTTGATGCGGCCTTCGGCGCGGGCGCCAACCCGCTCAAGCACCTGGGCGCGCTGGGCTTCATGCTGCTGTGGCTGCTGGTGGCCAGCGGCAGCGTTCTCTATATCGTGCTCGACACCTCGGCCGCAGGCGCCTACCAGTCCATCGCCGCACTTGCCGACGTGCCGTGGATGCTGGGCACGGCGCTGCGCGGCGTGCACCGCTACGGGGCGGACGCCTTCGTCGTCGTCATGGGCATGCACATCGTGCGCGAATGGCTGCTGGGCCGCTACCGGCACTGGCGCAAGGCGATCTGGTGGACGGGCGTGCCCCTGGTGGGCCTGGCCTTTGTCAGCGCCGTGGGCGGCTTCTGGCTCAACTGGGATCGCCTCGGCCAGTATTCGGTGGTGTCCACTGCCGAGTGGCTCGACACCCTGCCAATTCTGGGCGGCTCGCTGGCACGCAACTTCCTGGGCGACGTGAACCTGAGCGACCGGCTCTTCACCCTATTCATCTTCATCCATATCGGCATGCCGTTGCTGATGGTGTTCGGCCTGTGGTTCCACATCCAGCGCATCGCACTGGCCAGGGTGTTTCCGCCGCGCGCGCTGGCCTGGGGCACCTTCGGCACACTGCTGCTGCTGGCCCTGCTGCTGCCCGTGCACAGCCAGGGCCCGGCAGACCTGCGCAGCCAGCCCACGGCCCTGGCTTTGGACTGGTGGCTGCTGTTCATACACCCCCTGGTGGATGCCACCTCCCCGAGCACCGTCTGGGTGCTGCTGGGCCTGGCCTTCGTGCTGCTGGCGCTGCCGCCGCTGTGGCCCGGCCGCGCGCGCGAGGCAGTGGCCCTGGTCTACCCGGAGCACTGCAGCGGCTGCTCGCGCTGCTTCGACGACTGCCCCTACTCCGCCATTACCATGGTGGCGCACAGCAACGGCAAGGCCGGCATGCGCCTGGCGCAGGTGAACCCCGACCTGTGCGCCAGCTGCGGCATCTGCGCCGGCGCCTGCCCTTCCTCCACCCCGTTTCGCAAGACCGAGCAATTGGTGACCGGCATAGACATGCCGCAATGGCCGGTCGATGACCTGCGCGCACGCTTGGTGCACAGCCTGGACGCCATGCCCGGCCCGCGGCGCCTGGTGGTCTTTGGCTGCGCCCAGGGCCTGCACTCGCCGCTGCAGGCGCCCGACGTGCTGCATTTCCAGCTGGTTTGCGCCGGCGCCCTGCCCCCGTCATTCGTCGAATACGCGCTGCGCCACGGCGCCGATGGCGTGCTCATCAACGGCTGCCGCGAGGGCGGCTGTGAATTCCGCCTGGGCCAGCGCTGGACGGCGCAGCGCCTGACGGGCCAGAGAGAACCCCACCTGCGCCGCTCGGTGGCGCCTGACGGCTGGCAGGTGGCCTGGACCGACAGCGGCGACGAGCAAGCCCTGGCGGCGGCGCTGGACGCCATGCGCCAGCGCCGCCCCGACGCCGCACAACCTGTTTCTGAGGAGAGTCATTCATGAACCGCGCACTCAACTGGACCGGCCAGGCACTGCTATACGGCAGCTTTGCCGTGGCGCTGGGCGTGTTTTCGCGCTGGCCGGTATACCACCCGCTGCCCGAAGACATGGCGCAAATCAAAATCAGCTTCATACACCACGGCGCACGCGTTGCCGAATGCCGCCCCTACACTGCCGAGGAGCAGGCCAAGATGCCGCCGAACATGCGCAAGACGGAAAAATGCGAACGCGAGCGCTCGCCCGTGTCCATCGCGGTGGACATTGACGGCAAGACGGTGCTGGAACGCACCTCGCCGCCTTCTGGCCTGTCGCGCGACGGCGCTTCCACCCTGTACCAGCGCCTGAACGTGCCCGCCGGCCAGCACCAGATCGCCGTGCGCTTCAAGGACAACCAGAAGGCCGAGGGCTACACCTCGCAGGTGCAGGAGACCGTCACCCTCAAGCCCGCGCAGGTGCTGGTGATCGACTACAGCACCGACAAGGGAGGCATCGTCCTGCAATGAGCGCCCATGCCCCACCCTTTCCCGACCGGCCGGCGGCAACGCCCTGCGCCGGCGCCGACGCTAAAACTGCCGTTGACTATGCGCTGAGCCTGCCCAGCGATGCCCGCCTGCCCCTGGCACGCGGCTGGCTCTGGCTGGGCCTGGCGGCCCTGATCGGCTCGGGCCTGTTTTCCATCCTGCTCGTCGCCTCGCGCACGCCGTATGTGAACCAGTGGCTGCCCTCGGGCAATTTCTTCCACGTCGCGCTGGTGCTGCATGTGGACCTGTCGGTGCTGGTGTGGTTTGTGGCCATGGCCGGGCTGCTGTGGAGCCTGCATGGCCGGGCCCGGGCAACGGGCCTGGGCTGGCTGGCGCTGTGGATCACCGCCGGCGGCACGCTGGCCATGGCCCTGGCGCCCTTCCTGAACCCGGGCGAGCCCATCATGGCCAACTACATCCCGGTGCTCGAATCGTCGCTGTTCCTCACCGGCCTGGTGGTGTTTGGCCTGGGCGCCACGCTGCTGGTGCTGCGCGGCCTGCTGGCCGCGCCCGGCATGGGCCGGCAGCTTGACGGCCGCGCCGCGCTGGGCTTTGGCCTGAACGCCGCCGGCGTGGCCACCGCCGTGGCGCTGCTGTGCTTTGCCTGGTCGTGGATCGTGTTGCCCACCAGCCTGCACGGCAAGGCCTACTACGAAATCCTGTTCTGGGGCGGTGGCCATGCACTGCAGTTCACCTGGACGCTGCTCATGCTCGTCGCCTGGCTGTGGCTGGCCAGCGCCTGTGGTGCCCGCATCGTCCTCAGCCCACGCATCACGGTGCTGCTGCTGCTGCTGGCGCTGGCGGGCGTGTTCGTCACACCCGTGGCCTACCTGGCGCATGACGTGGCATCGGTGGAGTACCGCAACCTGCTGACCTGGGCCATGCGCCTAGGCGGCGGGCCGGCCATCGTGCCCGTGGCCCTGGCGGCCGTGCTGGGTGTGCTGGCCGTGCGCCTGCAAGGCGACGCCGGCCTGCGCCCGTTGCGCGCGGCGCTGCTGTCCTCAGTGCTGCTGTTTGCCGCCGGCGGCGTCATCGGCGTCTTCATCCACGGCAGCAACGTGCGTATTCCGGCGCACTACCACGGCAGCATCGTGGGCGTGACGCTGGCGCTGATGGGCGCGGTGTACCGCATCCTGCCGGCCCTGGGCTACCAGGCGCCGCAGGGGCGCCTGGCCACGCTGCAGCCCTGGTTGTACGGCATGGGCCAGCTGATGCACATCATCGGCCTGGTGTGGTCTGGCGGCTATGGCGTGCAACGCAAGGTGGCCGGCACCGACCAGGTATTGCGCAGCACGGCCGAGGTGGCCGGCATGGGCCTGATGGGCCTGGGCGGGCTGATCGCCATCATTGGCGGGCTGCTGTTTGTCGTCGTCGTGCTGCGCGCCATGCGCCAGCCGCGGGCCATGTCCAATTGAAGAAAGCAAGCCATGATCAAAAAATTCCAAGACCTGCTGCAGTGGCTGTTTCTGCGCGTTGAAGGCCTGTTCAATGCCGCCTTCGGCGACCGCATCAATCCGTTTTATCACCTGGGGGCGATCACCTTCTTCCTCTTCTGGGTGATCGGTGCCAGCGGCCTGTACCTGTACATCTTCTTCGAAACCGGGGTGGCCGAGGCCTATTCCTCGGTGATCGCGCTTACCACCAAGCAATGGTGGCTGGGCGGCGTCATGCGCAGCGTGCACCGCTATGCCTCCGACGCCATGGTGCTGACCATGGTGCTGCACATGCTGCGCTACTTTGCCTTCAACCTGTACCACGGCTTCCGCTGGTTCTCGTGGATCACCGGGGTGATGCTGATCTGGATGGTGTATGCCTCGGGCATCAACGGCTACATGCTGCCCTGGGATCAGCTGGCGCAATACATCACCGTCACCAGCTTCGAATGGCTGGACTGGCTGCCCATCTTCAACGGCAGCCTGATGCGCAACTTCCTGTATTCCGAGCATGTCGGTGCGCGCTTTTTCACACTGCTGTCCTTCATGCATCTGGGCGTGCCGCTGGTGGTGTTGATGGTGATGTGGATCCATGTGCAGCGCGTGCCCAAGGCGCGCACCACGCCGCCGCGCCCCATCGTCATCGGGCTGCTGGCGACCCTGGTGGTGCTGTCGCTCGTGGCCCCCGTGCACAGCCAGGGCGGGCAGACCGATCTGGCCCAGGCGGCCACCAAGATCGAGATGGACTGGTTCTACATGGCCGTGTTCCCGCTGCTCAGCGAATGGCCACTGGGCCGCGTGTGGGCCCTGGTGGTGGGCATCTCCGTCATCATCGCCCTGCTGCCCTGGTGGCCGCCACAGTTCAGGCGCGGCGAAAAGCGCCAGCACCGGGTACAGGTGCACGGCGAACAGGGCGCCTTGAGCAACATCACCGTGCGCGACGGCGAAACCATACTCGACGCCGGCCTGCGCCAAGGCCTGGCCCTGCCCTATGAATGCCGCAACGGCGGCTGCGGCCTGTGCGTGTGCTCCATCGAGCAGGGCCAGTACGAGCACCGCCCCTACCAGCGCAGCGCGCTGCCCGATGTCGAGAAGGCGCGCGGCAAGGCGCTGATGTGCTGCACCGTGCCGCAAGAGGACATGGCCATCGACGTGGCCGGCTTCACCGGCGCCACGGCCGAGGCGATGGAAACCTTCCATGCCAGCGTGGCACAGCTGGAGCGCCTGTCGCCCGACGTGATGCGCGTGATGCTGCAGCTGCCGGCGGGCCAGCGCCTGCAGTTCGCCGCCGGCCAGTACATCAACATCCTGCTGGACGACGGCCAGCGCCGCGCGTTCTCGTTCGCCAACCGCCCCGGGGCCAGCGACCAGATCGAGCTGCATGTGCGCCTGATGCCCGGCGGGCGCTGGACTACCCATGTGTTCGAGGCCATGAAGCTGGGCGACAACGTGCGCTTCGAGGGCCCGCTGGGCCAGTTCACGCTGCGCGAGAGCCAGCACCCGATCCTGTTCATTGCCGGCGCCACGGGCTTTGCGCCCATCAAGAGCATCGTCGAGGACGCGTTCGCGCGCGGCGTGCAGCGCCCCATGCGCCTGTACTGGGGCGTGCGCCAGCCGCAAGACCTGTACATGCTGGCACAGGCCGAACAATGGCAAAGCGAGCATGCCAACTTCACCGTGGTGCCGGTGGTGTCCGAACCCCAGCCCGAAGGCGGCTGGAGCGGTCGCACCGGCCTGGTGCACGAGGCCATGCTGGCGGACTTCCCCAGCCTTAGCGGCAACGAGGTCTACCTGTGCGGCTCGGTGCGCATGGTGGAGACGGCGGTGCCGGCCTTCATCGCCCACGGACTCGACGAGAGCTTCTGCTTCTCCGACGCCTTTGTGATGGCCGCGCCCGCGCCGCAACAGCCGGCGTCACCGGGAGGCGCCGCCGCCGCTACGGCTTGAGCACATCCGCCCCCGCGGGCGGCTTGAACTGGAAGCTGCCGGCGGGCAGCGCAGGATTGAGCTGCATGCCCGTGAAGCGGATCTGCGAGCGCTGGCCGAAGCTGTCCAGGATGTCCAGCGCCGCGAGGCGCTCGCCCTCGAAGCCCACGCGCACGCTCTTGAGCTGGCCGTCCCTGGCCTTCGGCGTGGCCAGCACCCACTGCAGGCCGTCCTGCTCGGGCGCGGCCTCAAGCGCATAGTCGGCGCGCAGCGCCACCATGTCCGGCGCCGACGCCAGCAGCGCCGCCGGCGTGCTGCCCAGCGCCTGGGCCTGAGCGCG
>JAFEES010000081.1 GCA_018240995.1 Pseudomonadota bacterium
CTGTGGATCAGCCCCCTCTCCCCCGGCCCCTCTCCCGCGAGGGGAGAGGGGAGGAAGAAAATGTGTGCATACACAAGCCCTCTGGGATAGGGTGGGGGTGAGGGATAGCGCCCGGGTCTGAGGTATGTGCCTAGTCAGGTGTTTTTGCCTGAATCCGCCTATTTCAGCGGAATCGGCGTCGTCCTGTCCACGGGCACGGCCGTGACGCTGTTTTGCGGCGAGCCGTCGATGAGCTTGTCGGAATAGGTCAGGTAGACCAGGGTGTTGCGCTTGGCGTCCACCATGCGCACCACGCGCAGGCGCTTGAACAGCAGCGACATGCGCTCGCTGAACACCTCCTGCTGGGCCTTGAGCGGCTGTGCAAAGCTGATCGGGCCCACCTGGCGGCAGGCGATGGAGGCCTCGGCGCGATCCTCGGCCAGGCCCAGCGTGCCCTTGATGCCGCCGATGCGCGCGCGCGAGACATAGCAGCTCACCCCCGCGACCTGCGGGTCGTCATAGGCCTCGACGATGATGTCGTGGTCGCGGCCCAGCAGCTGGAAGGCCGTGTCCACCGTGCCTATCTTGTCGGGCTGGGCCATGCAGGCGCCAGCGGCCGCAAGGGCGGCGGCCAGGCAGGCGGTGCGCAGGGCCTTCATGCGGCACCCGCCGTGACGGGCGAGGTCTCGGCGCAGCGCGCGGCCAGGTGCGCCAGGGCTTCCTCCACCTGGTCTACCAGCACCAGGCACAGGTCGCCCGGCTGCAGGCGTGCCAGGGCGTGGTCTATGGCGACGAACTCGCCGTGGATCTCGGTCACGTAGCGGGTGCGCGCCGCGCCCTGCAGGCCCTTTTGCAGCAGGGCCAGCACCTCGCCGTCCTCGCGGCCGCGCTGGCAGGCGTCCTGGTACAGCACCACGTCGTCGAAGGCCGCGCCCAGGATCTGCGTCTGCTCGCTGATGTCCTCGTCGCGCCGGTCGCCCGCGCCACTGATGACCACGCTGCGCCGCTGGCCCGGCATGGCCTGCACGGCCTGCACCAGGGCGCGCATGGCGTCGGGGTTGTGGCCGTAGTCGGCAATTACCGTGGCGCCGCGGTAGTCCATGACGTTGAAGCGCCCGGGGGCGTTGTCGCTGTCGTTCACAAAGCCGGCCAGACCCCGGCGTATGGTCTGCCAGGGCAGGTTGCAGGCCCAGGCCGCGGCCACGGCGGCCATCACGTTCTCGACCTGGAAGCCTATGGTTCCGCCGCGTGTGATGGGAATGTCGCGCAGCGCGATGGATTCGCGCCACGAGCCCTCGGCGGCCACGACATGGCCCTCGTCCACGTACACGACGCGACTGCCCTGGGCACGGTGCGTGGCCATCACCGGGTGGTGGCGGTCGGCGGCAAAGAAGATCACCTTGCCGGCGCAGTTGCCGGCCATCACGGCCACATGCGGGTCGGCGGCGTTGAGTACGGCATAGCCGTCGGCGGCCACGTTCTGCACGATGACGCGCTTCAAGACGGCCACGTCTTCGACGGTGGTGATGTAGTTCAGCCCCAGGTGGTCGCCCGCGCCCACGTTGGTGACCACGGCCACCTGGCAGCGGTCGAAACCCAGGCCCTCGCGCAAAATGCCGCCGCGCGCGCATTCCAGCACGGCCGCGTCCACCTCGGGGTGGAACAGCACGTTGCGCGCGCTCTTCGGGCCGGAGCAGTCGCCGCTGTCGATCTGGCGGCCGTGCACGTACACGCCGTCGGTGTTGGTCATGCCCACGCGCAGGCCGTGGGCTGCAAACAGCTGGCCGATGAGGCGCGTGGTGGTGGTCTTGCCGTTGGTGCCGGTGACGGCGACGAGCGGAATGCGCCCGTCCTCGCCCGGCGCGAACAGCTCATCGACCATGGGCACGCCCACGTTGCGCGCCCTGCCGAACGAGGGCGCCAGGTGCATGCGCAGGCCAGGCGCGGCGTTCACCTCGACGATGCCGCCACCCTGCTCCTCCAGCGGCTTCAGCATGGATTCGCAGATCACGTCCACGCCGCAGATATGCAGGCCGATGGTTTGGGCAGCCTCGATGGCGCGCGCGGCGATCTCGGGGTGCACGTCGTCGGTGACATCGGTGGCGCTGCCCCCGGTGGACAGGTTGGCGTTGTTGCGCAGCACCACGCGCTGGCCCTGGGCGGGCACGGAGTCGGGCGTGAGGCCCTCGCCGGCGATGCGTGCGATGGCGATGTCGTCCAGGCGGATCTTGGTCAGCGCCGTGCCATGGCCCGAGCCGCGGCGCGGGTCTTGGTTCACCAGCTCCACCAGCTCGCGGACGCTGTGCTGGCCGTCGCCCAGCACCTGCGGCGGGTCGCGCCGCGCGGCGGCCACCAGCTGGTGGCCCACCACCAGCAGGCGGAAGTCGTTGCCGGGCAGGAAGCGCTCGACCATGACCTCGTCGCTGAAGCTCTTGGCCGTGGCAAACGCCGCCTGCAGTTGCGCGCGCGTGCTGATGTTCACCGTCACGCCCTTGCCCTGGTTGCCGTCCTGGGGCTTGACCACCACCGGCAGGCCGACTTCCTCGGCAACAGCCCAGGCATCATCGACGTCGGTGACGGGCCGGCCCATGGGCACGGGCACGCCGGCGGCGTGCAGCAATCGCTTGGTCAGGTCCTTGTCCTGGGCGATGGACTCGGCCACGGCGCTGGTCACGTCCAGTTCCGCCGCCTGGATGCGCCGCGCCTTGGCTCCCCAGCCCAGCTGCACCAGCGAGCCGCTGGTCAGGCGCCGAAACGGTATGCCGCGCGCCACGGCGGCGTCCACGATGGAGCCGGTGGACGGGCCTATGCGGTCGTCCTCGTCCAGCTCGCGCAGCTCGGCGATCACCGGCTGGGCATCAAACGGAGCATCTGCCAGCGCCGCCTGCACCAGGGCCTCGGCGCGTTCCATGGCCAGGCGGCCCACGGATTCCTCGGTGTATTCCACCACCACCTGGTAGGTACCCGGCTCCACCGTTTCGTGCGTGCGGCTGAAGGTCACGGGGCAGCCGGCCTGGGCCTGCAGCGCCAGGGCGGCGGACTCCAGCATGTCGGCCAGCGACAGTGACTGATCCGCACCCTGGGGCTGCAGCGCGCCGATTTGCGGAAAGCGCGCGCGCAGCCTGTCCTCGAAGCCGGGCAGCCGGCTGATGTCGTGCTCCTCTGGCGCGCACTGCACTATGGCTTCGATGGCCGTGCTACGGGTCCAGAGATTGGGGCCGCGCAGGGCGCGAATGCGGGTGATCTGCATGTGGGTTCTTTCAGCCGATTATTCGGCCTGACGCTTATGTGGCGGGCTGTGGAAGCTATTGTTTTTGTATCAGGCCTGGTACTCGAAGGTCTTGATGCCGGCGGCGATCAGATCCGGGCCTATGTGCATGGACCAGGCCGCGGCAATGGCCGCCAGCAGTGCCGACTGGTCGGGCGCCTGGCCGCCGGCAGGGCTCAGCGCGGCCAGGCTGCCGAGCACGCGCTCGCTGGCGCCCGTGGCCAGGATCACCTGGCCGCCGCGCACGAACACGGCGCGGCCCTCGCTACCGTTTTCGACATTCTCGCGGTGTGCGGCAATGGCCGCGTTGTCGGCGGCGGTGGAGTACAGCAGCACCTCGCCGTCGCACAGCGGCGCCAATTCGGCCACCTGGGCGATGTCGGCATTCAGCACGCCGGCGCCCTCGTCCAGCACCACGTCGATCTGGGTGCGCAGCACGCGCGTCATCTTGGCCTGCTCCAGCACGTCGTGGTCGGCCAGGGTTTCATAGCCGTCCATGTCGGTGACCACGCCGACCAGGCAGCGGTCGTAGGCCAGGCCCTCTTCGAGGATGGAGCGGGCCGTGGTTTGTATGACGGCCGCCTGGGCCAGGCGGTTGGTGAGCAGGCGGTGTGCGCCGGCCCAGTGGGCGGCATTGTTTTTTTGCGTCTGGCGGCCGGCGATGAACATGCCCTCGCTGCTGGCCACGCCGGTGAGTTTGCCCGACAGCTGCAGCAGCCAGCCCACCAGGCGCGCGATGAAGGCGTTGTGGCGCGTGCCGGCTATGCCCACCAGGGGGATGCGGCCGGCGCCGGGGCCGTTGTCGCGCGGGAACAGGTGGTCTGCAATCGCCATGCCCACGGGGCGCGGCGCGCCGCTGGTGGGCTTCAGGTGCATCAGCAGGCCGGGGCCGGCGTTGACTTCCAAAATGGCGCCCTGGCCCTGCAGGGGCTTGGAGACATCCTTGACGATCATGTCCATGCCGGCGATGTCCAGGCCGACGATTTTTGCCGCCAGCTGGGCGTAGTAGGCCACGTCGGGGTGCACGTCGTCGGTGCAGTCAATGGCCATGTTGCCGTTGCGCTGCAGCAGCACGCCCTGGCCCTTGGCCACCACGGTGTCGGGTGTGACGCCCTGGCGCTTGAGCTCCAGCCGCACGGCGCCCTTGTCCAGGTCAATCCAGTCCAGCGGGTATTCCTGCTCCGGGCCGCGGCGCGGGTCCTGGTTCAGTACCGCCACCAGCTCGGCCAGCGTGGCGCGGCCGTTGCCATGCACGCTCACCGTCTCACCCTTGGTGGCGGCCACCACCTTGCCGCCCACGACCAGCAGGCGGTGCTCTATGCCGTCGATGAACTTCTCGACGATGACCTCCGAGCCCTCGGGTTCGGCCAGCGCGAAGGCGGCCTTGATGTCGGCCTCTTGCGACAGCTCCAGCGTCACGCCGCGCGCGTGGTTGCCGTCGCTTGGCTTGACAGTGACGGGAAAGCCTATGTCCTGGGCCACCTCCCAGGCCTCTTCGGCATTTTTCACGATCTGGCCCTCGGGCACCGGCACGCCGCAGGAGGCCAGCAGGCGCTTGGTGAAGTCCTTGTCCTGGGCAATGCCCTCGGCGATGGCGCTGGTCTGGTCGCTCTCGGCCGTCCAGATGCGCCGCTGCGCCGCGCCATAACCGAGCTGCACCAGATTGCCATCGTTCAGGCGGATATGCGGGATGCGGCGCTCGCCGGCGGCGTCCACGATGCAGCCGGTGCTGGGGCCGAGATAGCGGTCGTTGATGGCTGTCTTGATGGCGTGGATGGCGGCCTTCAGGTCAAACGCCTGGTCGTTGATGGCGGCCATCAGCAGCCGGTGGCCATGGGCCAGCGCCTCGCGCGCCACGGCTTCCTCGGGGCAGCGGAACACCATGCGGTACACGCCGCGGCGCGAGATTTCGCGCGTCTGGCCGAACTCGGCCGGCATGCCCGAGAGGTTCAGCAGCTCGATGACGATGTGCTCCAGCACATGGCCCATCCAGGTGCCGCCCTCCAGGCGCTGTATGAAGCCGCCGCGCTCGCCCACGCCGCAGGTGTGCTCCACCAGATCCGGCAGCCAGGCCGTCAGGCGCTGGTTGAAGCCGGGCAGCTTGTTCGACGGGTAGTCCTCCAGCTCGCCCAGATCCAGCCAGACTTCCAGGATGGGGCGGTAGGTCCAGACGCTGGGGCCGCGCAGATAGGTGGTGCGCAGCAGTTGGATGTCTTTGAAGGTGGCCATGGATTGCAGTGGGGAGGATTCGGGTGGCGCGCCGCGACGGCGCTCTTCAGCAGGCAATTGTGCGCGGATATTGGCCGATGTCAGCCGCCGGCGCTTGACAAGCGTTACATGGAAATACCGCGGCGCCCCCCGGCACCAACCCCTGCTGGCCGACAATCCCGGTCACGGACACGGGCCTCATCGCAAACTTGGCCGACTGGGCGCTGGTGGACATACAAACAAAATGCAACATCAACATTCCGCGGACGCTTCTGGTGTCTTGCCCGGCCCGCTGGGGCCAGAGCTGCGAGCCATGCTCGCTTCCGACGAAAACGTGCAGGCCGCCTTCGAGGTTGACCTGACGCCCGACCTGCGCTTTGCCCCCGGCCTCTTGGTGCTGACCGAGCGGCGCCTGCTGGCGCGCGGCGCGGCAGATGCTGCAGTGCAGCAATGGCCGCTGGCCCCCGGCATGGCGCTGCGCATGCTCGACCATGGCGGCGTGGGCCAGCTGGAGCTGCACGACGAGGATCAGCGCCTGGCCCTGTGGCGCTTCACGCTGGGGCGCCACCCCCAGGCCTTGCACCTGCTGCAAAGGCTGGAGCAGCAGTTGGAGCGGCTGCACAACCCCCAGGCCCTGGCCGTGGCGCAGGAAGATGTGCCGCGCTGCGCCGTCTGCGGCACGCCGCTGCCGCCCGATAGCGACGAATGCCCGGCCTGCGCGCGCCAGCAGGCCAGGCCGACATCCACCTGGGTGCTGCTGCGCCTGTGGCGCTTTGCCCGGCCGTACAAGAAGCAGCTGGGCGCGGGCTTTGCGCTCACGCTGGCGTCCACCGCCGCGTCGCTGGTGCCGCCGTACATGACCATCCCGCTGATGGACGACATCCTCATCCCCTACCAAAGCGGCAAGCAGATTCCGGTGGGCCTGGTGCTGATGTACCTGGGCGGCCTGCTGGGCGCGGCGCTGTTGGCCTGGGGCCTGGGCTGGGCGCGCACCTACATCCTGGCGCTGGCGTCGGAGCGCATAGGCGCCGATCTGCGCACCACCACCTACGAGCACCTGCTGCGCCTGTCGCTGGACTACTTCGGCAGCAAGCGCACCGGCGACCTGATGGCGCGCATAGGCTCGGAGACGGACCGCATCAACGTCTTCCTGTCGCTGAACGCGCTGGACTTCGCCACCGACGTGCTGATGATCATCATGACCTCGGTGATCCTGTTTTCCATCAACCCCTGGCTGGCCCTGGTGACGCTGGTGCCGCTGCCCTTCATCGCCTGGCTGATCCACAACGTGCGCGATCGCCTGCGCACCGGCTTCGAGAAGATAGACCGCGTGTGGAGCGAGGTCACCAACGTGCTGGCCGACACCATCCCGGGCATCCGCGTGGTCAAGGCCTTCGCCCAGGAAACGCGCGAGGCCCAGCGCTTTCGCGCCGCCAACCAGCACAACCTGGAGGTCAACGACAAGCTCAACAAGACCTGGAGCCTGTTCGCCCCCACCGTGTCGCTGATGACCGAGGTCGGCCTGCTCGTGGTCTGGGGCTTTGGCATCTGGCTGGTGGCGCACGAGCAGATCACAGTGGGCGTGCTGGCGGCCTTCATCGCCTACATCGGACGCTTCTACACCCGGCTCGACTCCATGAGCCGCATCGTCTCCGTCACGCAAAAGGCCGCCGCCGGCGCCAAGCGCATCTTCGACATCCTGGACCATGTGAGCAACGTGCCCGACCCGGTGAACCCGGTGCGCGTGGACAAGGTGGCGGGTTCAATAGAAATGCGCGACGTGGGCTTTCGCTACGGCAGCCGCACGGTCATCAAGAACCTGTCGCTGCAGATTCGTCCCGGCGAGATGATCGGCCTGGTGGGCCACAGCGGCTCGGGCAAGAGCACGCTGGTGAACCTGATCAGCCGCTTCTACGACGTCTCCGACGGCGCCATCCTCGTCGATGGCGTGGACATACGTCGCATGGCCGTGCAGGACTTTCGCCGCCACATCGGCCTGGTGCTGCAGGAGCCGTTCTTGTTCTTTGGCACCATCGCCGAGAACATTGCCTACGGCAAGCCCGACGCCACACGCGAAGAAATCGTCGCTGCGGCGCGCGCCGCGCACGCGCATGAATTCATCCTGCGCCTGCCGCAGGGCTACGACAGCCTGGTGGGCGAGCGCGGCCAGGGCCTTTCGGGCGGCGAGAGGCAGCGCATCTCCATCGCGCGCGCGCTGCTGATCGACCCGCGCATTCTGATATTGGACGAGGCCACGTCCGCCGTGGACACCGAGACCGAGAAGATCATCCAGAAGGCGCTGGACAACCTGGTCAAGGGACGCACCACCATCGCCATCGCCCACCGCCTTTCTACCCTGCGCAAGGCCGACCGCCTGGTGGTCATGGACCGCGGCGAGGTGGTGGAAGTGGGCCCGCACGACGAGCTGATGGAGCAGCAGGGCGCCTACTGGCGCCTCTATGAGGCCCAGGCGCGCCGCGCCGAGGAAGACGCCGAGGCCGCGGGCGTGCGCATCGAGGTGCGCGAGCACAGCGCCCACCCGGCCGGCAAGTGACGGGCCGCAGAAGGACTCAGCCATGAACACCATTACCGCACCCATCGCCCTGGATCTGCGCCGCAACCCCCATGGCCGCCTGGTGCTGCGCCTGGAGGACGGCACCGAGCATGCGGGCGTGACGCCCGTGCGCGCCTTTCCCATCGCCGCGCCGCTGGAGGGCCTGTCCCTGGTGGCGGCCGAAGGCCAGGAGGTGGCCTGGGTGCCACAGCTGAACCAGCTGGCGGCCCCGGTGCGCGCCCTCATCGAGGAAGAACTCGCCGCGCGCGAGTTCGTGCCCACCATCACGCGCATTCGCAGCGTGTCCAGCTTCTCCACGCCCAGCACCTGGCAGGTGGAGACCGACCGCGGCCCGGCGCAGCTGGTGCTCAAGGGCGAGGAAGACATCCGCCGCCTGTCCGGCCGCACCAAGCTCCTGATCGCCGCCAGCGACGGCCTGCATTTCCATGTGCCCGACAGCGGCGCGCTCGATCGCGCCTCGCGCAAGCTGCTGGAGCGGTTTTTATAATGCTTTTCATAGCGTCAGACGCTTGTTTGACGGGCGTTACGCGGCAATCGATAAAAAAAGCCTGAATTTCTGCCTTTATTTGCCGAAATGGGTGTACGACGAGGTGGTAGCTGCGGCTGCCGCCCTCCACGCATTCATGAGGAGCCCACGCCATGCAACTGCCACCTGTAGATCGCACGCCTGCCCAGTGGCGTCCCCAGGGCGCTGATTTGTATTCCACGGGCGCCTCCGGGGCCGTGCCGGTGCGGCCGGTGAACGCCGCCAACGCGGTCGAATCCACCGACCGCCTGGGCGAGGGCGCCAGCGTGCGCGAGCCCACCAGGCCCAGCGCGCCCGATGATGAAAACCGCGACTGGACGCTGCCGATAGAAAAAAAGCACCACCCCAAGGAGGCCGAGGCCCCCCCGAAGGATCCGCCGCTGCACAAGCTGATGCTGGACTTCATCCAGTCCATGTGGCGCGCCAGCGCCAGCGCCGTGGACGTCGCCCAGCACATCCACCAGGCCGCGCAGCAGGAACGCCAGGCCCAGGAGGTCAAGGACGATCAACAGTCGCCCACCTATGCCGATCCCAAGGTCAAGCGTACCGGTGGCTTGTGAGTTTTAGCTATTAAATAAATAGTTGTATGTGCCCGATGGATGGGCGTTGGCGGCAAAAAAACCTGACTATGTACATGTTGCAGATGCCCCTCACCCCTCCCTCTCCCCAAAGGGGCGAGGGCGACCGGTTGTGCCGGCTTTACTCCCTCTCCCTCTGGGAGAGGGTGGGGGTGAGGGCTGGCGGCCCAGTCTGAGGTATGTGCCTAGTCAGGCAAAAAAATCACTTGGCAGCCTCTGCTGGTGCATTCGCAACGCCGCTGCTCACATGCCCGGCCGGCACATGGCGCGCGGCCGAGTTCACATGGCCGGTCTGGTCGTCGAAGAAGAAGTCGGGCTCGAACTCGCGCAAAAACTCCCCCTTGGGCAGGCCGCCCAGGAACATCGCCTCGTCCACGGCAATGTTCCAGTCCATCAGCGTGCGTATGGCGCGCTCGTGCGCCGGCGCG
>JAFEES010000082.1 GCA_018240995.1 Pseudomonadota bacterium
GTGGCGCCCAGCGGGCGCACGCTGCGCTCCTGAATGGCGCGCAGCAGCTTGGACTGCATGGCCAGCGGCAGGTCGCCGATCTCGTCCAGGAACAGCGTGCCGCCGCGCGCGGCCTGGAAGTAGCCCTCGCGGTCGCTGGCCGAGCCGGTGTAGGAGCCCTTGCGCGCGCCGAAGAATTCGGCCTCCAGCAGATTCTCGGGAATGGCGCCGCAGTTCACCGCCACCAGCGGGCCGCCGGCGCGCTGGCTGCTGGCGTGCAGGGCGCGCGCCACCAGCTCCTTGCCCGTGCCCGATTCGCCATGGATCAGCACCGGCGCCATGCTGCGCGCCACCTTGGCGATGCGCTGCTTCAGGCCGCGCATGGCCTCGGACTCGCCGACCAGGCGCGCCAGCACCGGGTTGTCGCCCTCGGCCTCGGGGCCGCTCACGCGGTGGGGCCGGGCGGCGGCCAGCACCGCGCCCACGCCCTGTATGGCCGAGGCCACGACGGAGCGGAACTGCTTCAGATCCACGGGCTTGGTCAGGTAGTCGAAGGCGCCCGAGCGCAGCGCCTCCACGGCGTTCTCGGCCGAGCCGTAGGCGGTCATGACCACGCAGCGCTCGGGCCGCTGCTGCGCGCGCAGCTCGTGTAGCAGCTCCATGCCCAGCCCGTCGGGCAGGCGCATGTCGGTGATCACGGCGTCGAAGCCGCGCGCCTGCAGCTGCTGGCGCGCCTCGGCCACGCTGCCGGCGGTCTCCACGCGATAGCCCTCGCGCAGCAGCGTCAGCTCGTAGAGGGTGCGCAGGTCGGGTTCGTCGTCCACGACGAGGATGGTGGCGGCGGCGGCAGCAGCGTTCATGGGGAGGTTTAGACCACGATGGTGTCGAACAGCGAGTCCGTCTCGGCCGGGCGCGTGCTGCTGCGAAAGCTCACCGTGAAGGCGTTGCCCGCCACGGCGTCGCTGCCCAGCATGCGCGTGCTGCGCTGGTAGACGATGGCCGCGCCATGGCGCTGGCACAGCTGGCGGCAAATGTACAGGCCCAGGCCGCTGGAGCGACTCTCGGAGGAGAAAAATGGCTCGAACAAATGCCGCTCCACCGACTTGTCCAGCGGCGCGCCGTCGCTCCAGACCTGCACGCCCACCTGGCCGCCGGCCGTGGTGCGGGTGCCCAGCTGCAGCGATTCGGCCTGCTGCCCCTTGTAGCGCAGGGCGTTGTCCAGCAGGTTCACCAGCACGCGGCGCAGGTGCTCGGGGTCGAACTCCACATGCACCGCGCCCGCCGCCAGCACCAGCCGCCCCTGGCGGCGCGCGCGGTCGTGGGCCTGCCAGTCGTGCCAGATCTGCGCCACGGTGGCGTCCAGTGCCAGCGTGACGGGTGGCGCATGGCCGGCCTGGTGCTGCACGCGGGCGGCGTCCAGCACGTCCTCGGTGATGCGCACCAGGCGCTCGGCGTTCTGCCCGATCATCTGGCTCAGGCGCCTGTGGCCGGGCTCGCCCAGGTCTTCGGCCAGCAGCTCGTTGGCCTGCACTATGGCCGCCAGCGGGTTGCGGATCTCATGCGCCACGGCGGCCGACATGCGGCCCATGGAGGCCAGTTTTTCGGTGCGCAGGCGCGCCTCCATCTCGCGCAGGTCGTGCAAAAACATCACGCACAGCGGTTCCTCGTCCAGGGCGCCTGGCGTGTGCGTGAGCCAGGTGCGTATGCGCAGCGCCATGGGGCTGGGCCCCTCGTGCAGGATGTTCACGTCGGCATGCTGGGGCTGGGCCTGCTCGAACGTGGCCTGTGCCAGCTCCATCAGCGGCCTCCAGGCCTGGGTGTGGGCCAGCATGAAGGGCGTGGCGGCCTTGGCGTCCGGGCCCAGCAGCAGCAGCGCCGCGGGGTTGGCCAGGCGCACCTGGCCCTGGCGGTTCAGCACCAGCACGCCGTCGGCCAGATGCTGCATGACCAGCGCACTCACGGCCTTTTGCGTGCGCGCATCCATCTGGCTGCGCCGCGCCACCAGCTGCTCGCTGCTCAGGCGCGCCGCCAGCTGGTGCACTAGGTAGGCCACGAAGAAATAGCCCGTTCCCGTCAGGGCGGCCTGCAGGTAGCGCTGTGCGGCGTCGCCCGCGCCCTGGCCGCCCAGCCACCAGGCCCAGGCCAGCAGCAGCAGGGTCACGCCGGCGGTGGTGCCCAGGGCCAGCGTCAGCGTGCCCAGCACGCCGGCCATGAGTACCGGCAGGCCGAACAGCGCCGTGAAGTTCATGCTGCCCGACTGGTGCAGCACCTCCAGCAGCGCGATGAGCGCAATGTCCACGCCAATCGAGGGCAGCCAGTGCAGGCCCGGGCGCGGGTCGGGCGGCTGGTGCGCGCCCAGCGCCAGCAGCAGCGACGTGGCCAGCAGGTAGCCCAGGCTGATGCCCAGCGGAGCCCATTCGCCGGCCTGGTTCAGCACCATGGCCAGCAGCTGCAGCAGCAGCAGGGCCAGCGCCACCATGACGCGGGCCGTCAGGAAGGCCTTCCACAGGCGCTGGAAGGACGGGGGGCTGGCCGGGAGTGAGGGCGCGGTGCGTGGCATGAACGATCAGTTGGGCCCCAGATCCTGATGCTCACGGCAGCAATAGCTGTGCCCGCCCTGCTGCAAGGCCTCGCCCCGGGGCAGGTGCACGCCGCAATGCGCGCAGCGCACCATGTCCTGCGGCGCCGCTGGGCGAGGGCGCACGGCCGGGCGCTGACTGGGAGGCGCCGGGCGCTGGCTGCGCCACAGGGCGTAGACCACGGCAATCACCGCCAGCACGATGAGGTATTTCATGTGGTGCGCCCCAGCACCACTTCGAGCACGAAGCGCGAGCCCACATAGGCCAGCAGCAGCAGCATGGCGCCGGCATACAGCATGCGCACGGCGCTGCGCCCGCGCCAGCCAAAGCGCGCGCGCCCCAACAGCAGCACCGCAAAGGTGAGCCAGGCCAGTACCGAGAACACGGCCTTGTGATCCCACAGCCAGGCGCGGCCGTACAGCTGCTCGCTGAACAGCCAGCCCGCCACCAGCGTGGCCGACAGCAGCGCAAAGCCCCAGCGCACGAAGCGGAAGGTGAGCCGCTCCAGCGTCAGCAGGGGCAGGCTGCTGTGCAACGGCGTGGCCATGCGCATCTGCCGCTCGGCCCGGCTCATCAGCCAGGCATGGGCCACGGCGGCGGCAAACAGGCCGTAGCAGGCAATGCCCAGCGTCAGGTGCAGCGGCATCCAGGGCGACGCCGTGGCGTGCAGCGGCCGGCCCGGAAACAGCGCCGCCAGCAGCACCGTCACCCCGCCCAGCGCGCCCAGCGCCCAGCGCGTGCGCATCTGCGGAAACAGCTCGCGCTCCAGCGCATAGATGGTCAGCACCAGCCAGGCCGTCATCGACAGCGCCGCGGCAAAGCCGAAGTGGGGTGCGCCGCCCAGCTGGCTCCAGCCAATGGCCAGGGCATGCAGCGCCCAGGCCGGCGCCATCGCCAGGTGGCTGCGGCCCGCCTGGCTGCGCGAGGCCACGGCCGCGCCAATCGCGTAGGCGGCGGCGGTCAGCAGGGCCAGCAGCCATGTCGACGGGGAAGCACTGGGTAAAATCATAGGTTTGAAGTTTAGCCCCTCGCCCCCGGTTCCCGGGGCCGGGCCACCGGCAGCCGGCACGCCCAGCGCCGATCAATTCTGGAGCACTTGGCGCAATGGCCTCCGCACTCACCGACAAACTCACCCGTCTCGTCAAGGAGATGCGCGGCCAGGCCCGCATCACCGAATCCAACGTGCAGGACATGCTGCGCGAGGTGCGCATGGCGCTGCTGGAGGCCGACGTGGCCCTGCCCGTGGTGCGCGACTTCATCGCCCGCGTCAAGGACAAGGCCCTGGGCCAGGAGGTGCTGGGCAGCCTGAAACCCGGCCAGGCGCTGGTGGGCATAGTCAACAAGGAGCTGGCCGCCACCATGGGCGACGGCGTGGCCGACATCAACCTGGCCGCCCAGCCCCCCGCCGTGATCCTGATGGCCGGCCTGCAGGGCGCGGGCAAGACCACCACCACCGCCAAGCTGGCCAAGCACCTGATTGAAAAACGCAAGAAAAAGGTGCTCACCGTCTCGGGCGACGTGTACCGCCCGGCGGCCATAGAACAGCTCAAGACGGTTACCAAACAGGCCGGCGCCGAATGGTTTGCCAGCACGCCAGACCAAAAGCCCCGCGACATCGCCCTGGCCGCGCTGGACTACGCCAAGAAGCATTACTTCGACGTGCTGCTGGTGGACACCGCCGGCCGCCTGGCCATAGACCAACTGTTGATGCAGGAAATCAAGGATCTGCACGCCGTCTTGATGCCGGTGGAGACGCTGTTCGTGGTCGATGCCATGCAGGGCCAGGACGCGGTGAACACCGCCCGCGCCTTCAAGGAGGCGCTGCCGCTGACCGGCATCGTGCTCACCAAATTAGACGGCGACTCGCGCGGCGGCGCGGCCCTGTCGGTGCGCCAGGTGACGGGCGCGCCCATCAAGTTCGCCGGCGTGTCCGAGAAGATCGACGGCCTGGAGGTGTTCGACGCCGAGCGCCACGCCGGCCGCATCCTGGGGATGGGCGACATCGTGGCCCTGGTGGAGCAGGTCACGGCCGGCGTGGACCTGGAGGCCGCGCAAAAGCTCGCCGCCAAGGTCAAGAGCGGCGACGGCTTCGACCTGAACGACTTTTTGGCCCAGCTGCAGCAGATGAAGCAGATGGGGGGGCTGTCGAGCCTGATGGACAAGCTGCCGGCCCAGCTCACGGCCAAGGCCGGTCAGGTGGACATGGACAAGGCCGAGCGTGACATCCGCCGCAAGGAAGGCATCATCTGCAGCATGACGGCGCTGGAGCGTCGCAAGCCTGAACTCATCAAGGCCACGCGCAAGAAGCGCATCGCCAACGGCGCCGGCGTGCAGGTGCAAGAGGTGAACCGCCTGCTCAACGAATTTACGCAGATGCAGGGCATGATGAAGAAAATGAAGGGCGGCGGCCTGATGAAGCTGATGAAGAAGATGGGCGGCATGAAGGGCATGAAAGGCATGCCCGGTATGCCTTTCTAGCCGGTGGCCAGCCGGCATCAATGCAAAAACAATAGCTGCTTGCGCTTGCTGGTAAAGCGCTAGAGCCATTTTTTTGCCTGATTAGGCACATACCTCAGAAAGTACCGTCATGCCCGCGTAGGCGGGCATCCAGTCTCCGCGGTGTGCGCTGGATCCCCGCCTTCGCGGGGATGACGATGCGGGAATCAAGGTGTCTGAGGAATGTCGCTAATCAGGATCTTTTGTTTTTTTGACTAAAACGCGGTGCAGGCTGGCGCCACCGCGTTTCAGGCCTGGCCCACGGCCTGGGGCTGCAGCTTCAGGCCCAGTGCGTGCATCACCTTCAGGATGGTGCCAAAACTCGGGTTGCCCTCGCCCGACAGTGCCTTGTACAGGCTCTCGCGCCCCAGGCCCGTTTCCTTCGCGAGCTGGCTCATGCCCTTGGCGCGGGCAATGTCGCCCAGGGCAGCCGCGATGAAGGCAGCGTCATCGCCGGCTTCCTCCATGCAGGCTTGCAGGTACAGCACCATGTCCTCCTCGGTCTTGAGGTACTCGGCACTGTCCCATTTACGCAGTTTCAGGGTTCCCATAGTCGCTGCTCCTTACAGTTGCCGCGCCAGCCCCAGCGCGGTCTTGATGTCCTTGGTCTGGCTGGATTTGTCGCCACCGGCCAGCAGGATCACGATCTCCATGCCGCGCTGTGTGAAATACACGCGATAGCCCGGCCCGTAGTGAATCCGCATTTCCGATATGCCTTCGCCAACCGGTGCGCAATCGCCGAAGTTGCCCAACTCCGCCCGGCGAATTCGTGCCTGTATGCGTTTTTCGGCGTGCTTGTCCCGCAGTCCCGCAAACCAGTCATCGAATGTCTCGGTGGTGTGGATCGTCAGCATGCGTCGATTGTATAAAATAAGATACAAATAATCCAGCATCCGGCCAGACCATCATGGAAACATGGAAGGCCTGCACCATTGCGCCGGTTTTACCCCCTCTCCCTCTGGGAGAGGGCAGGGGTGAGGGCCGGCAACCGTATCTGAGGCGTATCGTTTATCAGGCAATAGTCGCCTAAACCATTGTCGGATAAGTGTAAGCAGCTATCGTTTTTAAACCGCCGCCGGCAGCAACGCCGCCACCTGCTGCACCGCAATCGCATGCCCATGGGCCGCGGCCCGGGCCACCCACATCAGCGCCAGGGCGTCGCCATCGCCGGACTCGCCCAGCCCGGCGGCGTGCAGCAGGCCCAGCCAGTGCATGGCGTCGGCCTGGCCCTGCTCGGCGGCCCGCGTGAGAAAGTGCAGCGCGGGTATGGCGCTGCCCCCCACGGCATTGGCGGGCGCGGCGGCCTTGGCCTCGTCCAGCGCTGCCAGTGCAAACAGCGCCCCCACCTCGGCCTGGGCCGCGGCGTCACCCTGATCGGCGCGCACCAGTAAGTCGACTTCTGGCTCATCCAGCTTGAGCGCCAGCGCCGGCCGCACCGCATCAAACGCCACCAGCGCCCGTCCGCGCTCTTCTCCCAGGCGCGGCACCAGCCCTTCCTCTATGCGCCGCTGCCAGGTGCGCACGCTACGCCCGGTCAGCACGGCGGCGGTGTTCAGGCTGATGCAAGGGGCGGGCAAGGAAGCAGGCATGCGCAGATTCTATGGGCGCCTGGACTGCGGATGCGTGTCGCGCAAAACTTGCGACAAGTTGTGTGCAGCTGTCGTTAAATGGTTGCGACGTAACTTTACGTGTCTATGTGTTACGACGACAGACCGGTACTTTCCACCGCTTCCGCATGGTTTTGAGGTTGGCACGCCGCTTGCGTTGAGTACCTCGCCCAGGCCTGGTGCCTGTTTTTTTACTTAACCGAGGGACTTGTGATGAAAGCAAATCTGCAAAAGGGTTTCACCCTGATCGAACTGATGATCGTGGTGGCGATTATTGGTATTTTGGCTGCTGTGGCGTTGCCGGCGTACCAGGACTACACGGTGCGTGCTCGCGTTTCCGAGGTGATTCTCGCTGCGTCTTCTTGCCGTACTACGATCACCGATACCGTACAGAACGCCCCAGGCGCAAATGTTGAAACTGCGTTGGCCGCTTCGTGCTCGGTCACACCGACCAAGATGGCCAAATCGGGCAGCGCTAGCAAGGATGGGGTCATTACTGTGGTAGGAGATGAAGCCGGACTTAAGGGCGATACCAGCTCCACCAAGAACTCTATTGCCATGGTGCCTTATGTTGGGGCAACTGCTCTCGCGGGCGCGACCGACGGTGGCAAGACCATTACTGAGTGGAAGTGCGGCCCTGCTGCTACCAATCCAATGCCGCTCAAGTATCTGCCTGGCTCCTGCAAATCCACTACCTGATAAGCGCTAGTTTTTAATCTGAAAAGGCGGCCCTGTGCCGCTTTTTCCGTTGACACCATACACAAGAAGCTCGACCAGTGCATACCGTTTTTGAGTATGACCGCTTTCGCGTGGTTTCGGCCCTGGAGGTTCCGAGTGATATGCTGGTCAAAGCACCTCCCGATTTACGCCAATTGCCGTGGACTGGTCCCACGTTTCTCTCGCTGCGGCCTATGCGGGCCGCCGAAAATCTGGAGATGACCATCGCCGCCGTCGGCGGTGTGCCGTTGTCGGCGCGCCCTGAGTTGTGGCAAAGCTATGTCGCTGGCCATCAAGCCATCCTGCAGGCGACGCAGCCACTCAGTCAACTCATCGATCGTTTTCCGGCGCAAAAAACTCAAATCGAAGATAGTGCCAAAGGATTACGTAAATCCGTAACAGATCTGGTGTGGCTCCCGTTGCAAGGCCGTAACGCTGCAGTCTGGACTCTTTTGCTGGATTCAGTAACTGCCCGACCGCTTGGCTACTTGCCTATAGACTCCTTTGGAACAGAGTAATTGGGGTTAGTGGGTAACCAGTGTAATTGTGTAATTGGGGTCGTATTCCAATTTACTCTTCAAAAATCTCTTGCAAGGTGGTCAGGGTGGTATTCAGGGTCTTGCCCGAAATCGTCCCCAGTCTTTTCACCAGCCGCATTTTGTCCACGGTGCGCAGCTGATCGAGCACGATCAGCCCCTTGGTACCGGCGTAGGTGACAGGCACGCGAAAAGGTGCGGCAAAGCCTTTGGAGGTCATGGGAGCGACGATGACCGTGCGCAAGTGATCGTGTAGTTCCGGAGGAGAAATCACCACGCAGGGCCGCGTCTTTTGAATCTGGCTGCCTACCGTGGGAACCAGGTTGACAAGCCAGATCTCTCCACGCTTCACCACGTGAGATCCTGGTCTGCGGCGTTGCCAAACTCACTCATCAGCAATGCATCGTCACCCGCTGCGGCGATGCCCTTGGCGGCATCTGCCCAGCCGGTGCGAGCCAGTTTGGCAGGTTTGCGCAGCACGATGGCGCCTTGCTCGACCGAGACATTGGCCACGGCGACGGTCTCCAACCCTGCCTGGGCGAGCAAGGTCTTGGGCAGCACCACGCCTTTGCTGTTGCCTATGGTGCGGATCAGGATGCGCATGATGGAATTCCTGGGTGTTTTAACAATGTTATCACTATTCGGCGAACTGGAAACCGGGAGGAGATCGCGTGATGTATAGCCGGGAGTAGATCCAAAATGCTCGCTGAAATATGACCGCAGGGCTTGTTGTTTGACGGATGGCAGCTCCTCTTTTTGATATGGTTGGTGGGATCCTGCCCCGCTGGGAGCGGTGCTGTGTTTGGGGCCAACACCCACCAATGCGGTTGGAATTCGGGACGGTATGGCGGCCGATCGGGCGTAGACTGCGGCGCATGCGAGGAAAGGGGTTCCCATGACGGTACTGAGCGCACCCAGGCATTTCATCAGCGAGCAAGAGTATCTGGATGGCGAGCGGCACAGCGAGCTGCGCCATGAGTACATTGATGGGCAGGTGTATGCGATGACCGGGGCCAGCCGTGCCCATGGCCTGATCGTCAACGCATTGGCCTACGCCATGACCCCGGCGGCGCGGCGCAAGGGCTGCCAGCTGTTCACGTCCGACATGAAGCTGCGGGTGGAGATTGGCGGCGAGACTTGTTTTTACTACCCGGATCTGCTGCTGTCCTGCGACCCGGGGGATCGCGATCCGTATTTCAGCCGCTCGCCCTGCCTGATCGTCGAGGTGCTGTCGGAATCGACCGCGCGCATCGACCGGCGCGAAAAGCTGCTGGCCTACCAGCGCCTGCCCAGCCTGCAGGCGTATCTGCTGGTGGAGCAGGAGGCGCGGCGCGTGGAGCTGTACCGCCGCGCCAACGACTGGCGCGTCGAGTATCACGACGCGGGTGAGGTCTGGCTGGATTGCCTGGAACTGGCGCTGCCGCTGGCCGAGGTGTATGCGGATGTGTGATGTTTGGCCTGGTTAGCGGCATGCCTCTGACTCCTTCCCCCTCTGGGCATGGGTATCTACACATCTTTTTAGTAGCTCACAACGTTTGATTGACGCGGGTTTTGCTCCCTCTCCCCTCGCGGGAGAGGGTTGGGGAGAGG
>JAFEES010000083.1 GCA_018240995.1 Pseudomonadota bacterium
GGTGCGACAAGGACTTGCCGGCGTCGGCCCTCTTCGAAGGGCGCGGAACTTCAGGCTAATACTTCACCGGGCCGGATCAATAGCGCAGTGTTCGACGCTATCTGGAACATAAAACCGCGCCTTTTCGGTTTTATTTGTTCCATCAAGCATCAAACACTGCACTAGAAAAGGCCAGCGCCCAGAACCGGCTGGAACACCCCTGCGGCAGCTGAAAATACCTTCATGGACGGTGCACCACTGGCGCATCGGGCGACCGTCCAGCGGGCTTCACGCCCGCGCCGCGCACCTCGATCCGGATCTGGTCCAGCATCTGGCCGCGCGCGTCCACCAGCTCCACGCGGTGGCGGCCGGGCCAGGGCAGCCAGGCCAGGGCCGCGCCCTGCCCCGCCGCCCTGCCGTCTATGCGCCAGCGCAGCCCCGGGCCGCCCGTGGCCTCGAAGCGCAGGCGCTGGTGCACGGGCGGTATGTCGGGGTCCAGCGCAATGATGCTGCCGGGCGCGGGCGCGACGATGCGCGCCGCCAGCTCTTCGGATTGCGCATGTTTTTGGCCTCTGGCGCTTTTTGTATAAGCGCCAGAAGCTTCTGAATCAATAGCAAACACCGCCTGCTGCGTGCCGCGCACAAACCATTCCTGGCGCGCGCCCTCCAGCCAGTCGCCGCCGCCGGCGTCAAACACGACCTGCTGGCGCACCAGGCCGGCCGGTGGCTGCGGCGCGCGGCTGGGCGCGGCGCGGTGCAGCCAGGCCATGACATCGGCCCAGATGGGCGCGGCGCCGCTGGTGCCACTCACGTCGTGCATGGCGGCGCCGCCGGCGTTGCCCAACCACACGCCAACGGTGTAGCGCTGCGACCAGCCCAGGGCCCAGTTGTCGCGCATGTCCTTGCTGGTGCCGGTCTTCACGGCCGTCCAGAAGCGCGTGTTCAGCACGCTGTCGGTGCCGAAGGTGGGCACGCGGGCGTTGGCGTCGGCCAGGATGTCGCCGACGATGAAGGCCGCGTCTGCAGGAAGCGCCTGGGTGAACGCCGGGCGCGCGCCGGGTGCGTAGGCCACGGGGCTGGTGCGCCCGCAATTGGCCAGCGCCCGGTAGGCGTTGGCCAGCTCCAGCAGCCGCACCTCGCTGCTGCCCAGCGCCAGGCTGTAGCCGTAGTAGCCGCCCGATTCAGGCAAGGGCATGCCAAGCGCGCGCAACTGCTCGAAGAAGGCGTCGGGCGTGACCATGACCAGGGTGCGCACCGCCGGCACGTTCAGCGAGGCCGCGAGAGCGGTGCGCACCGACACCCAGCCCTTGAAGCGCCGGTCGTAGTTCTGCGGTATGTACAGGCCGCCGGCGGTGGCGATCTGCGCGGGCGAGTCGTGCAGCAGCGAGGCCGCGGTCAGGCGCCGTTGGCCAATCGCCTGCGCGTACAAGAATGGCTTGAGCGTGGAGCCCGGCTGGCGCAGGGCGAGCACGCCATCCACCTCGCCCGCCTGGCTCAGGGAGCCGGACGAGCCCACCCAGGCCAGCACCTCGCCGCTGGCGTTGTCCAGCACCACCAGGGCGGCGTCCTGCACGTTGCGCCCGCGCAGCTCGCGCAGGTGGCGCGTGAGCGACTGCTGGGCGACGCGCTGCAGGGGCGCGCTGAGGCTGCTACGCGCGCCCGGCGCCGGGTTGCCGCGCAGCCACTGGCGCGCAAAGTGCGGCGCGATGCCCTCGCTGGCGTCATAGGCGCGGCGCTGCAGGGCGGCGGCGGTGAACAGGTCCAGCGCATCGCAATCGGCCTTGCCCTGCTGCATGTCGCGCAGCACGCCGCAGGCGCGCCGCGCCACCAGCGCCGCCCTGGCATTGGGCGCGCGTACCAGGGCCGCGGCCACGGCCGCCTCGCGCGCATCCAGCCCATGGGCGGCCTTGCCGAACAGCGTGCGCGCCAGCGCGTCCAGGCCCACGATCTCGCCGCGAAACGGCACCAGGTTCAGGTAGGCCTCCAGGATCTGATCCTTGCGCCAGCGCCGCTCCAATGCCTGCGCCGCCACGGCCTGGCCAAGCTTCTGCGTGACCGTGCGCCCGCCCGCGCCCTGGCGCCAGTCGCCATCAAGCAGGCCCGCCAGCTGCATGGTGAGGGTGCTGGCGCCGCGCGTGCGCTGATGCCACAGGTTGGCCCAGGCCGCGGCCGACACGGCCGTCCAGTCCACGCCGCTGTGCGCGTAGAAGCGCCTGTCCTCGCTCAGGATCAACGCCCGCCGCAGCGCGGGCGAGATGTCGGCGAGCTGAAGCCATTGGCCGCGGCGCACCGTGACGTCGGTGCGCAGGCGCTGGATCACCTCGCCCTCGCGCGAGAGCACCAGGGTCTCGGACGAGCGGTAGTCGGCGCGCACCTCGTCGAACGTGGGCAGGGCCAGCGCCGGCGCGGCCGTGGCGGCCAGGCAGAAGGCGGCGCATGCCCGGCGCAGCATCACCGCATCACCGGGCGGCGCGCAGCACGGCGGCGTCGCACCAACGCTGCGCCACCCGTGGCGAGGTGGTGCACACCGCGTTGTGCGTGGCGGTGGCAACGGCGCGCTCCAAGAGCTGTATGTCGGCCTCGTGCTGGCGCGCCACATGCGGGTCTTCGAAGAAGATGGCGCGCTGGCAGCGCCGCTCCAGCACCAGGTCGGCGATCTGCGCATCGCCACCCAGCGGGCCGCTGTTGTAGCGCTGCACCCAGGGCTGGCCGGCGGGCCAGCCGCGGCTCCAGGCCAGGTCATTCAGCCGCTGGCCCGTGGTGCCCGTGGCCACGCGCTTTGCATAGCGCGACAGCAAGTCGAAATTGCGCGCGGCGAAGTCCAGCATGGCGCCCTTCATCGCATCGTGGGCGATCAGCGCCAGCGTCTGCGCGCCGTAATCGTGCCAGCGGTCGGCCTGGCGGTCGGGCTGCAGGCCGGCGTGCATGCGCTCCATCTCCACCCAGTCGCGCGCGCTGGCCACGGTGGACAGAAACGGCTTGCCATGGATCACGCATTGCCGCTTGAGCGCCTGCGCCTCGGGGAAGATGGACGAGGGATCCACCGGGTCGATGAGGTAGATGGCGCCATCCAGCGTGCGCCCCGGCTCGGGCATGCCCACCACCTCGGCCACCAGCTTCATCAGCCCGCCCTCGCGCCCATGGGGGTAGCGCACCAGCGGCGCATGGCCGCGCAGCATGCCGGCGGCGACGATGGCGTCGTAGGTACGGCCCACGGCATGCAGGCCCAGATTCAGTTCACGCATGCCGCCCTCGCAGGCGCGCAGCAGGGCGAACAGCGCGGCATCTTCGGTCTGGTGGTGCAGGCGGTTGGCGGCTAGACCCAGGAGCATGGTGTGGCGGCTTTGGCAAGAGGTGGATGAACCTGGGAATCGTAAACAGGTTCCATGACACGCGCTGCCACAAACGCCGGTGCCTGCTGGCCGATTTGACTAAATCTATCAAAACAATAGCATCAAGCGCTTGCTGCACCTCCGCCAGAGGCACTTTGCACCCATAACGACTCAAAACTGCTGCTGCGCCTGCACGCGCCGTTCCACGTCGTCCAGCAAGGCGCCGGCATGCACATCCAGCGCCATGCACAGGCGCATCAGCATGCGCACGCTCGGGCTGCTGCGGCCCAATTCGATGAGCGAGAGGTAGTTGCGGTCCATCTCCACGCGCAGGGCCAGGTCGGACTGACTCCAGCCCCTCTCCGTGCGCAGCTTGCGCAACGCCTGCCCCAGCGCCTGATCGACCACATCGCCCATAGGACGAGGGTGCGGCAGGCCATTTCGGGAACTCCGTATATATGCGGCAGGATATGAGACATGAACTCACCTTGATTAACAAGACGATTCATTTCGGCGTCTCGACACAACCTGTCGCACCGGGTTTCTATAGTCCGCCCAACACCACTGCCGATACGCCCATGCCCGCCACCACTGCCTCGCAAGCCGGCTCCAAGGGAGAAAAACTGGCCCAGCGCCTGTCGCACATCCTGGCCTTGCTGCATCAGGGCGACGCCGTGGACAAACACCAGTTGGCCGGCATGTTCGAGGTGGACGTGCGCACTATCGAGCGCGACCTGGGTGAGCGCCTGCGCGGCATCGCCGAGCGCGGCCCGGAGGGCCAATGGCGGCTCACGCGCATGGCGCGCAGCAGCATCCCCGCCAAACACCTGCACGGCTATGCCCGGCTGGCAGGCACCGAGCACCTCTTTCCCGACCCCAGCCTGCGCTACCTGCTGGCGCAACTGGAAACCCCCGAACCCCGCCGCGCCACGCATGTGCAGCCCATGCCGCACGAAGACCTGCGCGCCCAGGGCCCGCTGTTTGCGCAATTGCAGGCCGCCATCGAGCAGCGGCACGCATGCCGCTTCACCTACAAGGCCAAGCCGCGCCGGGCCCAGCCCTACCGCCTGATCCACAAGAACGGCGTGTGGTACCTGGCCGCCGACGAGGCCGGCCGCTTGAAGAATTTCAGCGTGGCGCTGATCGAGGCGCTGCGGGTGGACGAAACCAGCCGCTTTACCCCCAAGCCGGCGCACCAGGATTACATCGACGCCAAGGACGACCCATGGTTCACCGAAGGCACGACCGAGGTGCGGCTGCGCGTGGCGCCCGAGATCGCCCACTACTTCACCCGCCGCCCCCTGCTGCCCCAGCAGCAGCAGCGGGCGGATGCCGATGGCTCGCTGCTGGTGACGGCACAAATCGGCCATATCAACCAGCTGCTGCCCCTGGTGCGGTACTGGCTGCCGCATGTGCGCATCATCACGCCCGTGGCGTGGCAAGAAGAACTGCTGGCGGGGTTGCGCCAGGCGTTGGCCCAGTGGGTTCGCTGAACCAACCGTTCACCAAGGAGTTTCACGAATGACCGCTGACGCCCCCGTGACCTGCAACCCGCGCCCACTCTCCAAATCCAAGCTCATCGCCTTCAGGCAATGCCCCAAGCGCCTTTGGCTCGAAATCCACCGGCCCGAGGCGCGCGAGGACTCCAGCGCCACGCAAGCCGTTTTCCGCACCGGCCACGAAGTGGGCGCCCTGGCCCAGCGCCTGTACGACCCTGCCGGCGAAGGCGCGGTGATTGACTGGCAGGCCGAGGGCATGGCCTGCGCGCTGGAGCGCACCCGCCTGCTGTTGCAACAGCCCAAGCCCATCTTTGAAGCCGGACTTGCCGGCGCTGGCGGCCTCGCCTTCGCCGATGTGATGCTGCCCGTCGCCGCTGGGCAGGAGCCGGCCTGGAAGATGGTGGAGGTCAAGTCCTCCACCTCCGTCAAGCGCTACCACGAGGACGACATCGCCATCCAGAGCCATATCGCCAGGGCGGCGGGCGTCAACCTGCGCAGCGTCTGCATCGCCCATATCGACGCCACCTGGGTCTACCCGGGCCAGGGCGACTACAGCGGGCTGCTCATCGAAAAGGACATGACCGCGGCCGCCCTGGCACGCAGCGCCGAGGTCGCCACATGGATCGCCAGCGCCCAGCAGGTGGCCGCCCAGGCGCAGCCGCCGCGCATTCCCATGGGCGCGCAGTGCGTCTCACCCTTTCCCTGCGGGTTTCAAACGCATTGCGGCAAGGAGCTGGCCGGGGTGGAGTTTCCGGTCACCTGGCTGCCGCGCACGCCATCCAAGGCCTTCAAGGACTTCCTGACCGAAAGCCATGCGCGCGACATGCGCGAAGTGCCGAATGCCCTGCTGACGCCCATGCAGCGTCGCGTACGCGATGCCAGCCTGTCCGGCCAGCCCTACTTCGACGCCGAAGGCGCGCGGCAAGACCTGGCGCCCTACCCGCTGCCGGCCTACTTTCTTGACTTCGAGACCATCCAATTCGGCGTTCCCCGATGGGCGGGCACACGGCCCTTCCAGATGCTGCCCTTCCAGTTCAGCCTGCACCGGCTGGACGCCCAGGGCGAGCTGACCCATTGCGCCTTTCTCGACCTCAGCGGC
Organism: Pseudomonadota bacterium; assembly: GCA_018240995.1. Taxonomy (GTDB): domain Bacteria; phylum Pseudomonadota; class Gammaproteobacteria; order Burkholderiales; family Burkholderiaceae_C; genus Alicycliphilus. The sequence goes on from JAFEES010000083.1 coordinate 5,910, forward strand.
AACGACCCATCGGCAGCATTTGCCGCCGCGCTGGCGCAGGCCTGCGCCGAGCCCCTGCCCATCTTTGTCTACAACGCCGGATTCGAGGGCACGCGCCTGAACGAACTGGCGCAGCGCTTTCCCCTCATGGCCCAGGCGCTGCTGGCGATCCATGGTCGGCTGGTGGATCTGCTGCCGATCACCAGGACTCGCTACTACCACCCGCTGCAGCGCGGGAGCTGGAGCATCAAGCAGGTGCTGCCCACCCTGGCACCCAACGCACGCTACGACGCCCTGCCCGGCGTGCGCGACGGCAGCATGGCCATGGAGGCGTATGTCGAAGCCATATCCCCCACGACCACCGCGCAGCGCAAGGCAGCGATCCACGGCGAACTGCTGGCGTACTGCGCGCTGGACACGCTGGCGATGGTGGAGGTCTGGAGAAACCTCTCGCAGGGCCAGCCCCCACCCAACCCATCCATCACCCCATCCCCCTCACCAACCAAGGAGTACACCATGTTGACACAAGCAGAACCCACGCCGCAGGATCCGTTCTTCGCGCAGCTGATGCAGCACCTGATGGACGGCACCATGATCCCCAAGGTGCAGGTGGAGCGCTCCATCGGCCCCATCATCGGGTTTTTCCTGCCCGACGCGCTCTCCACAGTGCTGGGCGAGGACATCGTCATGCTGTGCCCGGAATTTCCCATCCGCAACAACCGGCCGCTGGCCATGCCGGCCGCGGCGCGCGTGGCGGCGTCCGAGATACAGAGGCAGGAAAGCAACCAGTCCACCAACATCGACTGGCTGATGCTCAACCGCCGCACGCAAGAGCTGCTGCTGGTGGAGCTGAAAACCACGGACACCTCTTTCCGCGCCTTGCAAGCCGAAATCTACGAAACGCTGCAAAGCAAGATCGGCCACCAACAATCGGCCGCCTTTCTTGCCGACGATCTGGAAGACATCTGCGACGCCTCCCAGGAGCGCGGCAAGTATTTGAACGTGCAAAAAATGCTGGCGGTCGGCTTGGGCGTTGCCGAGGACAAGATCCACGAGGCACTGGCTCGCTGCAAAAGCGCCAAGGTGATTTACCTGGCCCCGGAGGCATCCAAGCCCAAGCGATGGAGGGAGGATTGGACATGGCTCTCGTTCTCCGACCTGCCCCTCACCCTGAAAAACCACGCACACGCCGATCAATGGCCCACTCTGCGCAGCAGCCTCATCGGCCTGGACACGCTCACGCGCCGCATGCGCAACGGCGACGATGCCGCCGAGGCCGGCGGTAAAAACTACAAAGAGCTGCTCGGATACGCTGAAGCTCTGGATCGCTGTCAATCCAAGGGTGCGTCCATTGTCCTGGGCTTCGTCAACTGGCGCACCGAACTGCCCGCGGCCAGCTTGGAGGATCTCAAGACCAGGTCATTCAAGTGCGATGAGGCAGAAGGCGGTACGGGCAAAAAGGTCGCCAGGAACTGGATTTCTGGTGATCAATTCCTGGCGCAGGTCACCAGCAAAATGGAAGCTGCGGAACAAACCGAGGACAGCGTGCCCCTGCCGAGCCCACTCACCGCGTTGCTGGAACATTCACAAATCCCGCGCAGCGAGCTTCTGGTCAACCATTGGTACGCGGGCAAGGGCCGCAACGGGGACATTGGGCTGTGGAACGGTGAAGATTTTCTGGTACTTGCTCAGGTTGGCGTGAAAGTGGGCCCCGGCCCTCGGGATTGGGATAAGGATTGGGGCGTGAAGGTGGAGCCCTATTTCGAGGCCGAATGGGGTTGCTTCCAACCGTTCAAGTTGCTGGATCTGGGAACCATAGGCACCCCCCTGGGCGAACGTGACTACGCCAAGACGATGCTCTTCAAAGACTGATGAATTGGGTTTGGTGAAACATCAACCCACCAAGCCCATGGTATCCATTGATAGCAAGGAACCGGTGCCGTCTGGAGCAGCTCGGCCAGCTAGGCCCAGCTGCGCGATGGCCGGGTGGCTGCTGGGTGGCCGGGCATGCCGAGCCGCCCGGAGCGTTTTGTGGGGCGGCCGCTTGGCCCGGTAGGGAAGGACTGACGGTTATCCCTCTGCGGCCCAATGCTCGGCGACGACACTTATCCACAGGGATGTCTTAAAATACGCTATGCGTATAACGTACTGTATAAGGGGTTCGAAATGCACAAGAGGATGACTATCACCCTGGATGAAGCAGTCTACGAAGGGTTGTATCGGATGGTTGGCAAGCGGCGCATGAGTCAGTTCATTGAAGACCTGCTGCGCCCGCATGTCGTGGACAGTTCCCTGGATGACGGGTACCGGGCGATGGCTGCAGACACTGCCCGCGAAGCCGAGGCCCAGGAGTGGTGCAACGCGCTCGCCGGGGATGTGGCCGATGCTGCGCGGTGAGGTGTGGTGGGTCGAGTTCGACCCATCGGTGGGCAGCGAAATCCGCAAGACGCGCCCGGCGGTCATCTTGAGCAACGACGCCGCCAATCGCAACCTGGCACGGGTGGTGGTCGTGCCGGTGACCAGCAACACAGGCCGGGTATACCCCGGCGAGGCGGTGGTGACGATCAACGGTCAGCCCAGCAAGGCAATGGCCGATCAGATCATGGCCGCGGACAAGGCGCGGCTCAAAAGCCAACTGGGCGCGCTCTCCAAGACAGACATGCTGGCGCTCGAGGATGCCGTCAAAGTGCATCTGGCGCTGCCGCTATAGCGGCTCATGGGGGCCGTCTGATGAAGCCGTCGCCATTCTCGGCCAGAGACAGCGGCAAGCGGGCCGATGGGCGAGTTCGCAGCCCCATGGTTGACGCGGCTTACGCCAGCTGGTCCGCATAGGCGAACAGCCCCGCCTGCCCGCCGGTGTGCAGGAACACCACATGGTCATTCGCCGACCAATGGCCGCGCCGGGCCAGGTCGATCAGGCCGCTCATCGCCTTGCCGGTGTAGACCGGGTCGAGCAGCAAGGCCTCCAGCCGCGCCACGATGCGGATGGCCTCCATGCCAGCGGCGGTCGGCAGGCCGTAGCCGGCGCCCACGTAGCCGTCCATCAGTTTCAGGTCGGATGCGGCGAACGGCAGGTCTACCCCCGCCAGCGCCAGCGTGGCCTGCAGCTGTTGCCACACCATCGCGGCCTGCGCGGCGACCTCGCCCATGATGTTGATGCCCACGACCTGCACCGGCAGGCCCAGGGCCAGCACCCCTGCCTGCAGGCCCGCATGCGTGCCCCCGCTGCCCGTGGCCAGCACGATGTGCGTCATGGGGATGGCCATGTCCCGCGCCTGCCGTGCCAGTTCGCGCGCGCAGTCCATGTAGCCCAGGTTGCCGATGGCACTGGAGCCGCCCATGGGCACGGCATAGGGCCGCTGGCCCTGGCCGCGCAACTCTTCGCACACGGCGGCGAGCCGTTCGGCCATGACGGTGCCGCGCGGATAGCGCCGCACGCTGGCGCCCAGCAGGCTGTCTAGCATGACGTTGCCGCCGTGCTGGTAGGCGGCGCTGGCTATGTCCACCTTGTCCTCCAGCAGCGCCACGCAGGCCAGGCCCAGTTTGGCGGCGGCGGCGGCGGTTTGCC
>JAFEES010000084.1 GCA_018240995.1 Pseudomonadota bacterium
GCCGCGGCGTGCGGCGCGCTGCGCGGGCGGCTGGCCGGGCTCGGCGGCGGGCGTCGCGGCTTCGGCAACCGGCGCGACGGCGGCCGGGGCGGCTGGCGCGGCGGAGACCGGGGCGGCTGGCTCGGCGGAGGCCGGGACGGCAGGCTCGGCAGAGGCCGGCACGGCCTCGGGGGCGGGCGTCGGGGTGACGTTGTCGGTGTCGTTCATGGCTCAAAAACGCGCGGCATGGCCCATGCGGCGCGGCGGGTCAAAACCCGCCATCATGCCAGCAATGACTCGTCGAGCAGCTCCACCCAGTGTTTCACGGGAATGCCGGTACCGCTTTGCAGGTGCGTTATGCAGCCCATGTTGGCCGAGAGGATGGCCGCCGGCGGCGCATCGGCGAAGGCCTCGCCCAGGGCGACTAGCTTGCGCTCGCGCAGCTGGTGCGACAGCTCGGGGTTGAGCACCGAATAGGTGCCCGCCGAGCCGCAGCACAGGTGCGATTCGGTGCGCGCCACGCGCAGCGTGAAGCCCAGCGCCGCCAGGTGCCGCTCCACGCCGCCACGCAGCTTCTGGCCATGCTGCAGCGTGCACGGCGGGTGGTAGGCAAAGGCCCGTCCGGCAGGGCGCACGCGATCCTTGAGCAGCGGCACCAGGTCGGGCAGCAGCTCGGACAGGTCGCGCGTCATGCTGCTCACGCGCGCGGCCTTGTCGGCGTACCGTGGGTCGCGCGCCAGGATATGGCCGTACTCCTTGACGGTGACGCCGCAGCCCGAGGCGTTCATGACTATGCATTCCACCTCGCCGCGCTCGATGAAGGGCCACCAGGCGTCGATGTTGGCGCGCATCTGTGCCTTGCCACCGTCCTGGTCGTTCAGGTGGAACTTCACGGCGCCGCAGCAGCCGGCCTCGGGCGCCACCAGGGTCTGGATGCCGGCGGCGTCCAGCACGCGTGCCGTGGCGCTGTTGATGTTCGGCGCCATGGTGGGCTGCACGCAGCCGGTCAGCAGCAGCACCTTGCGCGCATGGCTGCGGTTGGGCCAGGCGCCGGTCGGCGGGTGGGGCTGCAGCTTGTCGCGCAAGCCCTCGGGCAGCAGGCCGCGCACGGCCCGGCCGAGCTTCATGGCCGGGGCGAACAACGGCGAGGGCAGGCCCTCCTTGAGCGCCCAGCGCATGGCGGCCTCGCCACGCGGGCGTGGCACTTTTTCCTCGACGATGCGCCGGCCTATGTCCACCAGGTTGCCGTATTGCACGCCGCTGGGGCAGGTGGTTTCGCAGTTACGGCAGGTCAGGCAGCGATCCAGGTGCAACTGGGTCTTGCGCGTGGGCTCGGCCCCTTCGAGCACCTGCTTGATGAGGTAGATGCGCCCGCGCGGGCCGTCCAGCTCGTCGCCCAGCAGCTGGTAGGTGGGGCAGGTGGCGGTGCAAAAGCCGCAGTGCACGCATTTGCGCAGGATGGCCTCGGCCTCCTGGCCTTCGGGCGTGCCCTGGTACTCGGGGGCGAGCTGGGTTTGCATGGTGGTTTCCTTCTTCTCTCTCAATCAGGCCGATGGGCGCGCCACTGGCGCCACATGGCCGCCAGATGATCCAGGTCGGCGAGCAGCGGCGGCAGCGACAGCGCCAGCAGGATGGAGGCCAGCGGCACCACCCAGATAAAGCCCACGTACTTGAAGCCCGCCGCGCCGACCACGCCGCCGAGCATGAACAGCGACACCAGGCTGGCAAACAGGCGCAGCCGGGCGCGGTTGGCACGCACCAGGGCACCCGGCGGCGTGCCGCTGCGGTTCCAGTACAAGGCCTTGCCAATCTCAATCCCCAAGTCGGTGACCATGCCGGTGACATGCGTGGTGCGGATCTCGGCCGAGGACATCTTGGTGACCACGGCGTTCTGCAGGCCCATCAGGTAGGCCAGCACCAGCACCGTGAGCGGCACCGCGAACGGCGTGCGCCAGGTGAGGGTGATGGCGCCCATCAGGCCGAACAGCAGCATCAGCACGGCCTCCAGCAGCAGCGGCAGGGCATAGGTGCCGCGCAGGTGGCGCTGGCGCGCCCAGTTGACCATGATGGCCGTGGTGCCCGCGCCCGACATGAAGGCCCACAGCGTACCCAGCGCGCCCAGCACCAGCGCCATGTTGCCCAGCACCAGGTTGTCGCCCACGGTGGAGACCACGCCCGTCATGTGCGAGGTGTACATGCCCACCACCAGAAAGCCGCCCGCATTCACCGCGCCGGCATTGAAGGCCAGCAGCAGGCCCAGCGTGCGGTTGGTGACCGTGGTGCGATGCCGCCCGGTCAGATGGCGCAGCAGGCGCATGGCTACAGGAGCCGGCCGGGGTTCAGTATGCCGGCCGGGTCGAACGCCTGCTTCAGGCGCTGGTGGACGGCGGCAAGCGCCGCGGAATTAGCATCAAACAGCGCACCAGCACTTGTCTCGTCATCGCCTGCAGCTATGAAACATGAAGCACCACCGCCTGCCTGCGCGGCCAGCGCGCGCAGCGCCTCGCCCTGCTGCTGCGGCGCCTGCAGCCAGCGCAGGCCACCCTGCCATTCGATGAGCGGCGGGGCCACGCCCGCGGGCAGCCGCAGCGCCGGTGCCGTCTGCGGCAGCGACAGGCGCCACAGCGCGTGGTCGGCCTGGCGCGCCGTGAACCAGGGCAGGCGCTGATCGCGGCAGGCCTGCCAGTCGCCCGCCACGCTGGGCGCGTGCTGCGGCTCGCCGCCCATGCTGCGGCAGGCCGCATCCACCGCGGCGCGGGCGCCGCGCAGGCGCACGTAGAGCTGGCCCCGGCCGCCCTCCTGCACCCAGCAGCTGGCGTTGAGTGGCAAGGGCTGGCCGCCCCACATGTGCAGCATCGTGAGCGCCTCGGCCTCGCCGCAGTCGAAGCGCAGCGTGGCCTCGGCCGGGGCCACGGGCAGCACCTTCAGGCTGACCTCGGTGATCACGCCCAGCTGGCCCCAGCTACCGGCCATGAGGCGCGAGACGTCGTAGCCGGCCACGTTCTTCATCACCTGGCCGCCAAAGCGCAGCAGCTCGCCGCGGCCGTTGATGATCTCCACGCCCAGCACATAGTCGCGCAGCGCGCCCACGCTGGCGCGCGCCGGTCCCGACAGCCCCGCCGCCACCATGCCGCCCACGGTGCCACCAGGTGCGAAGCGCGGCGGCTCGAACGGCAGGCACTGGCCATGGGCTGCGAGCAGCGCCTCCAGCTCGGCCAGTGGCGTGCCGGCCAGGGCCGTCACCACCAGCTCGCTGGGCTCGTAGCTGACGATGCCGGCCAGCGGCCGCATGTCCAGCGGCTCGCCCGCATGCCGCGGCGCACCGGGGCCATGGAAATCCTTGGTGCCGCCGCCGCATATGCGCAGCGGGGCACGGCGTTCGGCGCTGTCGCGCACGCGGTCGATGATCTGGCTGAGGGCTGCGTCCATGCCGGCGATGGTACTGCCCGACCCGCGCGCGGGGTGCGGCCACGGGTTTGATTTTTTTGAACGCGCGGCGTGAAGCCGCCGCGCATGGCCCCGGTCAGCGGTAGTACGCCGTCTCGCCGTGGTAGCTGATATCGAGCCCCTGGCGCTCGGCCTCCTCGCTCACGCGCAGGCCCACCAGCAGGTCGGCCAGCTTGTAGGCGATGAGCGACATGACGCCCGACCAGACCACGGTAAAGAGCACGCTTTTCAGCTGTATCCACAGCTGCAGGCCCCAATGGAAGTCGTCCGGCGCCAGGCCCCCCGTGCCGCCCAGGCCGGGCGCGGCAAACAGCCCGGTGAGCAGGGCGCCCACGATGCCGCCCACGCCATGCACGCCGAACACGTCGAAGGCGTCGTCCACCTTGAGCATGCGCTTCAGCCCCCCCACGCCCCACAGGCACACCAGCCCGGCCACCAGGCCGATGGCGATGGCGCCCATGGGCCCGACGAAGCCGGCCGCCGGCGTCACCGCCACCAGGCCGGCCACGGCGCCCGACACCGCGCCCAGCATGGAGGCCTTGCCCTTGTGCAGCGCCTCGCCGGCCGTCCACGACAGCGTGGCCGCGGCCGTGGCCAGCACGGTGTTGACGAAGGCCAGGCCGGCCACGGCATTCGCCGCCCCGGCCGAGCCGGCGTTGAAGCCGAACCAGCCCACCCACAGGAGCGATGCGCCGACCATGGTCAGCGTCAGCGAGTGCGGCGTGAACGCCTCGCGGCCAAAGCCTATGCGCTTGCCCACCATGTAGGCACCCACCAGGCCGGCCACGCCGGCGTTGATGTGCACCACGGTGCCGCCGGCAAAATCCAGCGCCCCGTCGGCCGCCAGCAGGCCGCCGCCCCAGACGATGTGCGCGATCGGCACATAGCTCAAGGTGAACCACAGCACGGCGAAGATCAGCACCGCCGAGAACTTGATGCGCTCGGCGAACGAGCCCACGACCAGCGCCACGGTGATGGCCGCGAACGTGCCCTGGTAGGCCAGGAACACATATTCGGGAATGGTGGCCAGGGCGCCAAAGGTCTGCGGGCCCACGCCCTTGAGGAACACCTTGGACAGGTCGCCCAGGAAGCGCCCCTCGCCCGCGAACGCCAGGCTGTAGCCGTACAGCGCCCACAGCAGCGACACCAGGGCAAACACCACGAACACCTGCATCAGCACCGACAGCATGTTCTTCACGCGCCCCAGGCCGCCATAGAACAGCGCCAGGCCGGGAATGGTCATGAGTATCACCAGCAAGGTGGAGGTCAGCATCCAGGCGGTGTCGCCGGAGTCGATATGCGGCGCGACCGGCGCCTGGGCCAGGGCGGCGGCGCTGGCGGCCAGCAGGCATGGGCCGGCGAGCAAACGGGCAAGAGCTTTGGTCATGATGCTGCTCCCGCGCCTAGAGGGCCTGCACGCCGGTCTCGCCGGTGCGTATGCGCACCACCTGCTCCAGCGCGGCGACGAAGATCTTGCCGTCGCCGATCTTGCCGGTGCGCGCCGCGCCCTCGATGGCCTCGATGGCGCGCTCCACCAGCGCATCGTCCACGGCGGCCTCGACCTTCACCTTGGGCAGAAAGTCCACCACGTATTCGGCGCCGCGGTACAGCTCGGTGTGGCCCTTCTGGCGGCCAAAGCCCTTCACCTCGGTCACGGTGATGCCCTGCACGCCGATGTCCGACAGCGCCTCGCGCACCTCGTCGAGCTTGAAGGGTTTGATGATGGCGGTAATCATTTTCATGGTGCTGCGTCCTCCTGCAATGGATATGCCTGGCTGATGCATGGAGCGTGCCAGGCGCGCCTGCAGGTACATTTGCCTGCCAAGGGCATGGGCACATGGGGGTTCATGCACCAAATTGGGGAGGGTTCACGCCATGAGTCTTGCTTTGGTGCAAAGCCGCGCCCTGCTCGGCCTGCAGGCGCCGGCCGTCACCGTGGAGGTGCATCTGGCCAACGGCCTGCCCAGCTTCACGCTGGTGGGCCTGGCCGAGGTCGAGGTGAAGGAGGCGCGCGAGCGCGTGCGCTCGGCGCTGCTGAATGCGGGGCTGGAGTTTCCGGCCAACAAGAAGATCACCGTCAACCTGGCGCCGGCCGACCTGCCCAAGGACTCGGGGCGCTTCGACCTGCCGATCGCGCTGGGCATTCTGGCCGCCAGCGGGCAGATTGCCGCCGAGCGCTTGGGCGGCTGGGAGTTCGCCGGCGAGCTGTCGCTGTCGGGCCTGCTGCGCCCGGTGCGCGGCGCGCTGGCCACCAGCCTGGCACTGCGCGCGCTGGATGCGCCCGTGCGCATGGTGCTGCCGCCGGGCAGCGCCGAAGAAGCCGCCCTGGTGCCCGGCACCCAGATCTGGCGCGCGCGCCATCTGCTGGACGTGGTGCGCCAGTTTTTGCCCGCGGGTGCGGCGCCCGAGCCCGAGGATGGCGATGGCTGGCAGCGCCTGGCTCCGGCCACCCCCACCGCGCACACCGATGGGCCAGACCTGGCCGACGTGAAGGGCCAGTCCGCCGCCAAGCGCGCGCTGGAGATAGCCGCCGCCGGCGGCCATGGGCTCTTGCTGGTCGGCCCGCCGGGCTCGGGCAAGTCCATGCTGGCGCAGCGCTTTGCCGGCCTGCTGCCGCCCATGCGGGTAGAGCAGGCGCTGGAGAGCGCAGCCATCGCCAGCCTGGCCGGGCGCTTCACCAGTGCGCAGTGGATGCGGCGCATCACCGCCAGCCCGCACCACAGCTGCAGCGCGATTGCGCTCGTCGGCGGCGGCTCGCCGCCCAGGCCGGGCGAGATCTCCCTGGCGCACGAGGGCGTGCTGTTCCTGGATGAATTCCCCGAATTTGCCCGCAGCGCGCTGGAGGCCCTGCGCGAGCCGCTGGAGAGCGGGCGCATCACCATCTCGCGCGCGGCGCAGCGTGCCGAGTTTCCGGCGCGCTTTCAGCTGATCGCCGCCATGAACCCCTGCCCCTGCGGCTTTGCCGGCTCGCGCCAGCGCGCCTGCCGCTGCACGCCCGACCAGATCGCGCGCTACCAGGGCAAGTTGAGCGGCCCGCTGCTGGACCGCATCGACCTGCATGTGGAGGTGCCCGCCCTGCCCGCCGAGGAGCTGCTGGCCGCCCCCGCCGGCGAGGCCAGCAGCGCCGTGCGCGAGCGCGTGGCGCGCGCCCATGAGCGCGCCCTGGCGCGCCAGGGCCGGCCCAACCAGGCGCTGCAGGGCCAGGAGCTCGACCGCATGGTGGCGCTGGACGAGGCGGCCGCGCGCTTTTTGCAAACCGCCGCCGCACGCCTGGCCTGGTCGGCGCGCAGCACGCACCGCGCGCTGAAGGTGGCGCGCACGATTGCCGACCTGGCGGCCTCGGAGCATGTCACGGTGGCCCATGTGGCCGAGGCGGTGCAGTACCGGCGGGTCTTGCGCACTACTGTTTAAATAGCTTTCTGCGCTTGTCAGATAAGCGCTACAGGCCTTTTTCTTACAGACCCAGATACGCCTGGCGCGCCCGTGCGTCGCGCGCCAGCTCGGCCATGGGGGCTTCATGCACGATCTGGCCCTTTTCCAGCACATAGGCGCGGTCGGCCACGGCCTGGGCCAGGGCCAGGTTCTGCTCGCTCAGCAAGATGCCCATGCCCTGGGCCTTGAGCGCCAGTATGGTGCGCGCCAGCTGCTGCACGATGAGCGGGGCCACGCCCTCGGAGGGCTCGTCGAGCAGCACCAGCAGGGGCTGGCCCATGAGCGTGCGCGCCACGCTCAGCATCTGCTGCTCGCCGCCGCTCATCTGGCCGCCGGGGCGATCGGGCATTTCGCCCAGGTTGGGGAACAGCGCGAACAGGCCCGCGGGCGTCCAGTGCGGGGCCGGCGCTCCGTCCGGCCAGTGGCGCGGCCCTTGCCGGCCGACCTCGAGGTTTTCGCGCACCGTGAGCTCGGTGAAGATGCGCCTGTCCTCGGGCACATAGCCCAGGCCCAGGCGCGCGATGCGGTGCGCGGGCAGGCCGTGGATGGGCCGGCCCTGCCAGAGCACGCGCCCCGTGGTGCGCCCCAGCAGGCCGGCAAGGCTCTTGAGGGTGGTGCTCTTGCCGGCGCCGTTGCGCCCCATCAGCGCCACCACCTCGCCGCGGCCCACCTGCAGCGACACGCCGTGCAGGATATGGGCGGCGCCGTACCAGGCGTTGAGGCGGTATACGGCGAGCAGCGGTTCTGGCTGACCCTCACCCCTGCCTCTGCCCAAGGGTGCGGGGGTGACCGGTGGCGCCTGATTTGCTCCCTCTCCCCTCGCGGGAGAGGGTTGGGGAGAGGGGGCAAACCAGGCGCTGCTCTCCGATTGCCCCCTCTCCCCCCGGCCCCTCTCCCGCGAGGGGAGAGGGGAGAACCCGGCACCGTGGCTTGTATAGAGATCCTTGCCCTGCGGGTGAGGGCCGGCCGCCAGCGCAGGCTCACGCTCAAAACTCTCACCCAAATACGCCGCCTGCACGCGCTCATCCTGGCGCATGGCCTGGGGCGTGCCCTGGGCCAGCAGCTGGCCGCGCACCAGCACGGCGACGCGGTCGGCCTGACCGAAGACCACGTCCATGCTGTGCTCGGTGAACAGCACGCCCATGCGGCGCTCGCGCGCCAGGCGCTGCACCAGCTGCATCAGGGCCAGGCGCTCGGCGGGCGCCATGCCGGCAGTGGGCTCGTCCATCAGCAGCAGGCGCGGCGCATGCGCCAGGGCCACGGCCAGCTCCACGCGCTTCACGTCGCCGTAGGCCAGCTCGCCGCAGGGGCGATGCGCCTGATCCTGCATGCCCACCTGCTCCAGCAGGGCCAGCGCGTCCCGCACGCGATGCCCTGCGGCGCGCTGCCACCAGCGGCGCAGCCGCCCATCGTGCGCCAGCAGCGCCAGCTGCACGCCCTGCAGCACGCTGAAGCTGGCAAAGGTCTGCGCGATCTGGAAGGTGCGGCCCACGCCCAGGCGCCAGATGGCGCGCGGCGCCAGGCCGGTGATGTCCTGGCCCGCCAGCAGCACGCGCCCGCCGTCGGGCCTGAGCTGCCCGCCCAGCATGTTGAAGGCGGTGCTCTTGCCGGCGCCGTTGGGGCCTATCAGGGCCAGCAGCTCGCCGGCCCCGAGCTCGAAAGACAGGCCCTGCACGGCCTGCACGCCGCCAAAGGACTTGCGCAGATCCTGCACGCGCAGCAGGCTCATGGCGTCACCCCGGTTGCTTTTCTTTTGCTAGCTGCACGCGCTTGCCATGTCTTAGCAAACCCCGAAATTCCTTGCGGAAAGAGCAGCACCAGCAACAGCATCACCCCGCCCAGCAGTGCGCGCCAGTATTCGCTGCTGCGCGCCACGCTGTCGTGCAGGCCGGTGAAGGCCACGGCCCCCACCAGCGGGCCGGCCAGCTGCTGCATGCCGCCCAGCAGCACCATCACCAGGCCGTCCACCGATTTCGTCACCCCGAGCACATCGGGCGCCACGCTGCCCTTGGAAAAGGCGAACAGCGCGCCCGCCAGCCCGGCAAACAGGCCGGCCACGCCAAACGCCGCCCATTGCACGCGGCGCACGTCCACGCCCAGGGCCTCGGCACGCAGGGCCGAGTCGCGCGCGCCGCGCAGCGCCCAGCCAAACGGCGCGCCCAGCATGCGCCGCAGCAGGTACAGGCCGGCGCCACACAGGGCCAGCGCCAGCCAGTAGAACGCCGCGCCCTGGCTGGCCCAGGCGGGCGGCCAGATGCCGGTGATGCCGTTGCTGCCGCCGGTCAGGCCGTCCCACTGGAAGGCGATGGCCCAGGTGATCTGCGCCAGGGCCAGCGTCAGCATGCTCAGGTACACGCCCGACAGGCGCACGCACAGCCAGCCGTAGAGCAGCGCCCCGGCGGCCGCCAGCAGCGGCGCCAGCAGCAGCGCCGCGCCCATGGACAGGCCCAGCCAACGCACCAGCAGCGCCGCGCCATAGGCGCCCAGGCCGAAGTAGGCCGCATGGCCGAAGGAATGCAGGCCGCCCGGCCCGAGGATGAAATGCAGGCTGGCGGCAAACAGTGCGGC
>JAFEES010000085.1 GCA_018240995.1 Pseudomonadota bacterium
GAGGACGATATGGCAACGGCGACCAAGTGTTTGTGGCTTGGGAATCCTCGGGTAAGCCGATTCCTGATCCCATGTTGGCCACGTTCGAGGCGTTTGGTGGTGCATCCCAAGACTGGGCACTGGGCAGCGGCCATGCCGATGCCGGAGAGGCCTTCGGGTTGCAACTGCGCAAAGCTATTGCGGGCTATGCCGCACAGCTTGCGCCTAGGGACGATGTGATGGTGCTCGGGTTGTACGCGGCCACGACAGGGCGAATGGCCATCACCTTCTACCGGGAACTCAAGGGCTCTGAGTTCCTTGCGCGCCTGCAGGCGTGGCATGGGCAGTTTGCGTGGTCGCAGAACTACGGCCAGGAGCGCAAATTCATTGGTGCCCCAGCGCCGGGTGATATTGCGGAAGCGGCCTTTGGCAGCGGCGTGGACGACAAATTGCGCGCTTCCACCGTGGAACGGTTGCTGCCTTGCATCGTCGATGGGGTGCCGCTGCCCTTGGATCTGCTTCGATCGGCGGTGCGCCGTGTGGCCAACCGGGTCGGAATGGAAGTGTGGGAATGGGAGCGCTGCCTGGGCATTGCCTGCGCGTTGTTCAAAGGTTTTTTCAACGAGAGGGGGTATCTGATGGCATTGGAGCAAGAGCGCACCAGCCGCGACTATTTGTTTGGCCGGCTGCTGGCGATCGCAGAAGATATAGAGAGCTTTGCTCACTATCTCGCAAAAGAGACATCAAGGAGCACATCGGCAGCCCGCTTGATGCAACGCTTTGCAGATCGACCTGCTTCGACATGGTTGACCATTGAAAAATCATTGCGTCCTTATATCGAAAGACTGCGTGCCATGAGTCCTGGTGCGCTGCATAAGAAAGCCGCCTTGCTCGATGACGTAGTGGCACTTTTTGATTCCCAGGATTTTCTTGCCGACACGCCGCTTAGTGGTGAATTCCTGCTGGGCTACCACTGTCAGCGCCAAGCCTTGCGTCCACCGAAAGAAGAGCGCGACGACGCATCCGAAACCACCCCAACCGCTATGACTGGAGAACCCGCATGAGTGCTTTGCAAAACAAGATCGACTTCGCCGTGGCGCTGCGCGTCAAACGCGCCAACCCCAATGGCGATCCCTTGAACGGCAACCGCCCGCGTACTGACTACGGCGGCTTTGGAGAGATCACCGATGTGTGCCTCAAGCGTAAGTTGCGCGATCGCCTGCTGGAGTCTGGGCAAGCGATTTTTGTGCAGTCAGACGACCGCAAGGTGGATGGCGAAACCAGTCTGCGCAACCGCGCGGAATCCACAGTCAACGGCTTGGGTAAGGATGCCTTCAAGAAAGGAGCAAACAAGGATAAAACCGCCAAACTGGCCTGTGCCAAATGGTATGACGTGCGAGCATTCGGTCAGCTCTTTGCTTTTTCTAAGGAAAAGGATGCGGATGGTGTGTCGATTCCTATCCGTGGCCCTGTGACGATTCAGTCGGCTTTTAGCGTCGAGCCAATCACTGTTACCAGTACGCAAATTACGAAAAGCGTCAAGGGCAGTAATGACGAAAAAGAACGCGGCTCAGACTCCATGGGCATGAAGCACCGCGTGGACAGCGGAATTTATTGCACCTTTGGCAGCATCAACCCGCAGCTGGCCGAGCGAACGGGGTTTGGCGATGCCGATGCCCAGGTGCTCAAAGCCATCTTGCCCAGGATGTTTGAAAACGACGCTTCCTCAGCCCGGCCCGACGGCAGCATGGAAGTGCTGACCGTCGTCTGGTGGCGGCACAACTGCAAGTCCGGGCAGTATTCTTCGGCCAAGGTGCATGGATCCTTGACGGTGAACGCCGATGGCAGCATCGGTTTGGATCCTTTGGACGGGCTGGATCCAGAAATCATCAACGGTTTTTGACGAAAGCACTGCAAGGCCTGCTGCAACTGCCATGCAGGCCTTATCAAGGAGTCTTTGATGAAAATCCTGCCCACCCAATTCGACGGCCAGGCCATTCGCCGCCTGTATGACGAAGCCACGGACACCTGGTGGTTTTCCGTGATGGATGTCGTTCAGGTGCTGACGCAGCAGCCCGATACCCTCATCGCCCGCAAGTACTGGAACCAACTCAAAAGCCGCCTTGCCAAGGAGGGCAGTGAACTGGTGACAGCTTGTCACCAGTTGAAGCTCCCCGCCGCCGACGGCAAGCAGCGCCTGACCGACTGCGCCACCGCCGAGAGCCTGCTGCGCCTGGTGCAATCCATCCCCAGCCCCAAGGCCGAGCCCATCAAGCTGTGGCTGGCCAAGGTGGGCTACGAGCGTATGCAGGAGATTGCCGATCCGGCGCAGGCATTGGATCGCGCCCGCCAGACCTGGCAGCAGCTGGGCCGCAGCGACAAGTGGATCCAGCAGCGCATGACCGGGCAGGAGACGCGCAACAAGCTCACCGACTACTGGGCCGAGCACGGCATCGCGCCAGGGCAGGAATTTGCACTGCTCACCAACCTCATCCACCAGGAATGGGCGGGCCTGTCGGTGGCGCAGCACAAGGCCAAGAAGGGCCTGAAAAGCCAGAACCTGCGCGACCACATGAGCGAGGCCGAGCTGATCTTCACTGCCCTGGCTGAACTCTCTACACGCCAGATCGCCTCTGCGCAAGACGCCACCGGCCTGCAAGAGAACCAAGGCGCGGCGCACGCCGGTGGCCGTATTGCCCGCCAGGCGCGCCAGCAGCTCGAAGCGCAGACCGGCCAGCCGGTGGTGACGGGCGCCAACTACCTGCCGCCGCAGGCACCCACCGCCGCGCCCGAGCTGCCCACCCCCAAGGCGAAGCCGGTGCGCACTGCACGCACGCAGCCTAAAAAACCATAGCTGCTCGCGCAATGTCCACGCCAGATACAGCCGAATTGGAGCCCATCACCCTCTCCGCCCTGCAGCACTGGGCCTACTGCTCGCGCCAATGCGGCCTGATCCATATGGAGCAGGCGTTTGACGACAACTTGCACACCCTGCGCGGCCAGGCCGAGCACGCGCGGGTGGACAAGCCCGGCGTGCAAAGCGCCCAGGGCGTGCGCGTGGAGCGGGCGCTACCGCTGTGGCACGACGCGCTGGGGCTGATCGGCAAATCCGACGTGGTGGAGTTTTTGCCGGGCGGCACGCCCTATCCGGTCGAATACAAGCACGGAAGCCGCCACAAGGCGCCCGCCATCGCCGCCTGCGACGACCTGCAGCTGGCCGCGCAGGCGCTGTGCTTGGAGTTCATGACCGGCCGGGCCGTGGCCGAGGGTGCGCTGTACTACGCCAGCTCGCGCCGCCGCCGCGTCGTGCCCATCAGCGCCGCGTTGCGGCAGGACGTGGCGGACACCACCCAAGCCGTGCGCCAGATGCTGGCCAGCGGCGTTTTGCCGCAGCCTCTCACGGGCGAGGCCGCGCAGCAGCGCTGCAAAGGCTGCTCGCTGCAAGAGCGCTGCCAGCCGCAGGCCACGGCCACGTTGCTGGCCGCCGCGCGGCGCAGCCTGTTTGACCCAGAGGCTTGAAGCCCACCATGCAACTGCTCAACACCCTCTACGTCACCCTGCCCGACGCCTGGCTGCGCCTGGACAACGACACCCTGCGCATCGAAGTCGAGCGCGAAACGCGGCTGCGCGTGCCGCTGCACCACCTCACGGCCGTGGTCTGCTTTGGCCATGTGGGCTTGTCTGCGCCGCTCATGCACCGGCTGGCCGATGAGGGCATTGCCCTGGTGCTGCTGGACGCCAATGGCCGCTTCAAGGCGCGGCTGGAAGGCGCCGTGAGCGGCAATGTGCTCTTGCGCCAGGCGCAGTTTGTGCGCAGCGCGGATGCCAGCTTCGCGCTGGACATGGCGCGCAGCTTTGTTGCCGGCAAGATCAAGAACACGCGCCAGGTTTTGCAGCGCGGCGCCCGCGAGGCCAAGAGCGAAGACGAAGCCGCCGTGCTGACCCGCCGCGCCGACGACCTGGCCGCCAGCCTGCGCGCCCTGCCCGAAGCCGCCACGCTGGATGCCGTGCGCGGCGTGGAGGGTGAGGCCGCGCGCCAGTATTTCAGCGGCCTGCCGCTGTTAGTGCGCCCCGATCAGCGCGCGCACTTCGCCATGGACGGCCGCACGCGCCGCCCGCCGCGCGACCGTTTCAACGCCCTGCTGTCCTTTTTGTACGCCATGTGGATGAACGACTGCCGCAGCGCCCTGGAGGCCGCTGGGCTTGATCCGCAAGTCGGCTTCTTGCACGCCCTGCGCCCTGGGCGTGCTGCGCTGGCGCTGGATGTGATGGAAGAATTTCGCCCCTGGGCCGACCGCCTGGCGCTCACCCTCATCAACCGGGGGCAGGTGCAGGCGGGCGACTTCGATCTGCGTGAAGGCGGCGGTGTGGCGCTGCAGGGCGACGCGCGCAAGGCCGTGGTGGTGGCCTACCAAGAGCGCAAAAAAGACGAAATCACCCACCCGCTGCTGGCGCAAAGCCTGCCCCTGGGTTTGGTGCCGCTGGTGCAGGCGCGGCTCTTGGCACGCGCCCTGCGCGACGACGCCATGCCCTACCTGCCCTTTGTGCCCAAATAAAAGGAAACCCCATGCTGGTACTGGTCTGCTACGACGTGAACACCGAAACCAGCGCCGGCCGCCGCCGCCTGCGCCGTGTGGCCAAGGTGTGCGAGAGCACCGGCCAGCGGGTGCAAAAATCCGTCTTCGAATGCCAGGTGGACGTGGCGCAGTTCGAGGCCTTGGAACGCCGGCTGCTGGCGGAAATCCACCCCGAGCAGGACTGCTTGCGCCTGTACCGAATGCCGCAAACCCGGGGCTTCGAAGTGCTGGAACACGGCAGCTTCAAAGCAGTGGATTTTGATGGGCCGTTGGTGCTCTAGCGCACCGACGCCGTGCTATCGTGAGCGCCGCGAACCTGAAGTGATGGCCTTGCCATGACCAGGTTCGCGCGTTTCATAAGCCATTCCTACCGCATGATTTTTCTTCTGACTTGCGCAATTCCGGTCGACCCTTCGAGCGGACGAACGAGAGTTCGCGCGCGAGCAGGGAAAAGCGTTGGGCTGACACAGCTTTGGCAGTGAGGCGCATCGCCCGCCAGCAATGGCGGGCGCGGATTGAAACTGATATGTTGCGCGCCGAGGCCGTCACGCCCGTGGCATCGCCCGCCAGCAATGGCGGGCGCGGATTGAAACAGCGACATATCGCGCAAGCTGCTGATCCAGTCGAGCATCGCCCGCCAGCAATGGCGGGCGCGGATTGAAACAATTCGCCGTCAAGGGCACTATCAACGACGAGCGCGCATCGCCCGCCAGCAATGGCGGGCGCGGATTGAAACACGGCACACCTCAAGGTAAATCTCAAAGACTTGAGCATCGCCCGCCAGCAATGGCGGGCGCGGATTGAAACTTGATGCGCATCGTTGCCAGTGTGGTGGGGGTTAGCATCGCCCGCCAGCAATGGCGGGCGCGGATTGAAACTTGACGGCATCGCGCAGGATGGCGCTGATCGTCTCGCGCATCGCCCGCCAGCAATGGCGGGCGCGGATTGAAACGAGCTGACCGGCAGTTGCACCAGCAGCATTGCCAGGCATCGCCCGCCAGCAATGGCGGGCGCGGATTGAAACATCGCGCGCCACGCCACCGGCGGCGCGCAACTCACCGCATCGCCCGCCAGCAATGGCGGGCGCGGATTGAAACGCGGCCTTGGCGTTGGCTGTGCGGATGGCCTCGGGCATCGCCCGCCAGCAATGGCGGGCGCGGATTGAAACCCTGCGAAAGGAACGAACGGGGCCAGGCCGGTGCGCATCGCCCGCCAGCAATGGCGGGCGCGGATTGAAACAGTTGTCGAGCTAGGCAATGACGCCAAAGAGCACGCATCGCCCGCCAGCAATGGCGGGCGCGGATTGAAACATCGACCTTGTAGCCACGATGGAGACCTGACATGCATCGCCCGCCAGCAATGGCGGGCGCGGATTGAAACATCATCACCACAGCCGGGGCGAACATTGAAGGCCCGCATCGCCCGCCAGCAATGGCGGGCGCGGATTGAAACGTCGATGAACTTATGGAAGCGGCCGGCGAAACGCCAGCATCGCCCGCCAGCAATGGCGGGCGCGGATTGAAACCGCTGAGCGCTGGAAGTTAGCCCAGCTTGGCGCCAAGCATCGCCCGCCAGCAATGGCGGGCGCGGATTGAAACTGCCGCTCCAGGCCGGATCGGGCCGCCTGCTCGGGCATCGCCCGCCAGCAATGGCGGGCGCGGATTGAAACCACGCGCGCCGTGTCCACCAGCACGCCGGCCACAGCGCATCGCCCGCCAGCAATGGCGGGCGCGGATTGAAACGGCTTCCGCATCGGCGGCGCGGCCAAACAGCCTGGCATCGCCCGCCAGCAATGGCGGGCGCGGATTGAAACAACGCCATCGAGGGCACGCGACTCACCGAGCGCCAGGCATCGCCCGCCAGCAATGGCGGGCGCGGATTGAAACTCCTTGAAGGCCGTATCCGGCAGGCGAATGGCGGCATCGCCCGCCAGCAATGGCGGGCGCGGATTGAAACGTCACCCTGGTGCGCAGCGCAATACCCTGACGCTGCATCGCCCGCCAGCAATGGCGGGCGCGGATTGAAACCCGCATTACGTACTGCCCAAGGACGCCCTTACCGAGCATCGCCCGCCAGCAATGGCGGGCGCGGATTGAAACATAAGCGTGTTGCAGCCACTGGCGCAGGCTCAGCGCATCGCCCGCCAGCAATGGCGGGCGCGGATTGAAACCACCAGCGCCATTCAGAATGCGTGCGCGTTTTGCGCATCGCCCGCCAGCAATGGCGGGCGCGGATTGAAACCACTCTCCCTCTTGCCCGCCGTTGCCGGCCTTGACGCATCGCCCGCCAGCAATGGCGGGCGCGGATTGAAACATTTGGCGCGTGACGCGCGGCGAGCTGGGGCGCGGCATCGCCCGCCAGCAATGGCGGGCGCGGATTGAAACCGGTGTGGCAGGCTGAATTCACGCAGGTGGTCAGCATCGCCCGCCAGCAATGGCGGGCGCGGATTGAAACACGATCACCAGCGCGGCTACAGCGGGATCGTCGCTTGCATCGCCCGCCAGCAATGGCGGGCGCGGATTGAAACCGCCCGTTGATGGTGGAGAAATCTACCTGCAGCCCCGCATCGCCCGCCAGCAATGGCGGGCGCGGATTGAAACCACGGGCGATTCGGCAATTGGAGACACCCTGCAGGGCATCGCCCGCCAGCAATGGCGGGCGCGGATTGAAACGCCGCGCGCTTGCCGATGTCGCCATGCGGAAGTCGCATCGCCCGCCAGCAATGGCGGGCGCGGATTGAAACCATGCTGCCGTTGATGACGCGCACGGCCAGCAGGCGGCATCGCCCGCCAGCAATGGCGGGCGCGGATTGAAACGGTAAACCCGGCCTCGATCAGCGCCAGATACTTGCATCGCCCGCCAGCAATGGCGGGCGCGGATTGAAACCTCGGCGCGGATGCGTGCCCGCTCGGCTTCGAGCGCATCGCCCGCCAGCAATGGCGGGCGCGGATTGAAACGTGCTGGCGGCCGTTGCCAGCGGGGCCAATGCCAGCATCGCCCGCCAGCAATGGCGGGCGCGGATTGAAACCCATGTAATCAAAGCCGTGCTTGCGCCCATGCATGGCATCGCCCGCCAGCAATGGCGGGCGCGGATTGAAACCAGGAAGTCTTTCAGCAAGGCATGGCGAAAGCCGAGCATCGCCCGCCAGCAATGGCGGGCGCGGATTGAAACCTTGATGGCACCTACATTACCGTGGGTGCTCATGCATCGCCCGCCAGCAATGGCGGGCGCGGATTGAAACAAGCGCCTGCACGCCGGCACGGGTGTCCTCGCGGCATCGCCCGCCAGCAATGGCGGGCGCGGATTGAAACTCCAGCGGCTGGGAAGACGCCACCGATACCGTCTGCATCGCCCGCCAGCAATGGCGGGCGCGGATTGAAACGCAGTCGAAGTCACATCCTGCTTAGGCTGTCGTGGGCATCGCCCGCCAGCAATGGCGGGCGCGGATTGAAACCGCGCGCTGGTCGAGGCGCAAGACCTGACAACCGGCATCGCCCGCCAGCAATGGCGGGCGCGGATTGAAACCGCCTGTCGCGCCGGCATTCCCGTTCGCCCCACGCATCGCCCGCCAGCAATGGCGGGCGCGGATTGAAACGTCGCCATGCTCCAGGGTTTTGATACCGCAGTGGGCATCGCCCGCCAGCAATGGCGGGCGCGGATTGAAACTCTCCAGGCAGGTGCGGTTGGGCGTTGGCCAGCTGCATCGCCCGCCAGCAATGGCGGGCGCGGATTGAAACATCATCCACGGCGGGGTTACCTTCGATAACGGCGCATCGCCCGCCAGCAATGGCGGGCGCGGATTGAAACGCCGGCAAGCTTGAAATGATCCCGCGCCCAGTCGCGCATCGCCCGCCAGCAATGGCGGGCGCGGATTGAAACCGTTGCGCACCAACACAGATATCGAAGATGGCGCGGGCATCGCCCGCCAGCAATGGCGGGCGCGGATTGAAACAGGTGTTCAAGGGGCAAGACCTCAAGCCGTACTACTGCATCGCCCGCCAGCAATGGCGGGCGCGGATTGAAACCGGCGTTGACGACATCGTTAGCATGCTTGAGCAAAGCATCGCCCGCCAGCAATGGCGGGCGCGGATTGAAACCACCACGACGGCAACCCCATCATGACATGGAGTATGCATCGCCCGCCAGCAATGGCGGGCGCGGATTGAAACAGCACCTGGCCGGCCTGGGCTGACGTTTTCATGAGGCATCGCCCGCCAGCAATGGCGGGCGCGGATTGAAACTCGCAGTTGGGCACGCAATGGAACGTCGGAATGGGCATCGCCCGCCAGCAATGGCGGGCGCGGATTGAAACGGCGCAAACGGCAAGTCCGCCAAAGAACTGCAGGCATCGCCCGCCAGCAATGGCGGGCGCGGATTGAAACTCAGCCATAGGGCGCGATCCTGTCAAGGCGGTGCGCATCGCCCGCCAGCAATGGCGGGCGCGGATTGAAACCTGGCTTCGCTGCGCGATGGCAACGGCAACAAGGCATCGCCCGCCAGCAATGGCGGGCGCGGATTGAAACAACATGGCATCGCTGATGCACTCGCTGTATCTGCAGGGCATCGCCCGCCAGCAATGGCGGGCGCGGATTGAAACTTGCCCACATTGCCGGCCTGGCCGCTCTCATATAGCATCGCCCGCCAGCACTGGCGGGCGCGGATTGAAACGCCGCTGCCGTCTTTGAGCCGGTACTTGACCCAGTGCATCGCCCGCCAGCAATGGCGGGCGCGGATTGAAACATCTTGTCGGCCACGCCCTCTACGCTGGTCGTCGGCATCGCCCGCCAGCAATGGCGGGCGCGGATTGAAACCGCGTGAATCCTGGCATGGCGCAGACCCATGAGCAGGCATCGCCC
>JAFEES010000086.1 GCA_018240995.1 Pseudomonadota bacterium
GCCATGGGCCTCCAGCGCGTCGCGGATGGCGCCGATGCGCCCGTCCATCATGTCGCTGGGCGCGACCATGTCCACGCCGGCCTGGGCATGGGTCAGCGCCTGGCCGGTGAGGATCTCCACCGTCTCGTCGTTCAGGATGTAGCCGGTGTCGTCCAGCACGCCGTCCTGGCCGTGGCTGGTGTAGGGGTCGAGCGCCACGTCGGTCATTACGCCCAGCTGCGGGAATTCCTTCTTCAGCGCACGCACCACGCGCGGAATCAGGCCCTCGGGGTTCAGCGCCTCCTTGCCGTCGGGCGTCTTGAACTGCGCGGCTATGGAGGGGAACAGCGCCAGGTAGGGCACGCCCAGCTTGACGCATTCCTCGGCCACTGGCAGCAGCAGATCCAGGCTCAGCCGCTCCACGCCGGGCATGGAGGGCACGGCCACGCGCTGCGTGCTGCCCTCGTGCACGAACACCGGGTAGATGAAGTCGTGCGCGCTGAGGCGGTGCTCGCGCACCAGGTTGCGGGTAAAGGCATCGCGGCGCAGGCGGCGCGGGCGGTTGGCGGGGAAGGGGGTGGGGCTGGACAGATGCATGGCGGCCATTGTCCCCCACATCCCGATGCGCCCCCCGGCAGGTGATAGCCTTCGCGCCCATGACCGAGCCACTGAGCCCCCTTTCCACCATCGCCCAGGAACAGGCCTGGAACCGTCAGCAGATGCTGGAGCCCGTGACCCAACCACGCTTTGCCGTGTGGACATATGCGGCGCCGGCCATCGTGCTCGGCTGCTCGCAGCGCAAGTTTGAAGAGGGCGCACGCGCGCGCCTGGCGCCCGAGGTGGAGTTGCTGCTGCGCCCCTCGGGCGGCGGCGCGGTGCTCACCGGGCCGTGGATGGTCAGCTGCTCGGTGGTGCTGCCGCTCGATCACCCCTGGGTGCAGGGGCGCCTGCCCGACAGCTACCACGGCCTGGGCCAGCTGCATGTGGATCTGCTCTCAAGCCTGGGCGTGCCGTGCATGGCGCTGCCGCCCGATCAGGTAGAGGCCTGCAACCTGCGTACCGGCCCCATCGTGCCCTGGGCCTGCTACGGCAGCCTGGCGCCCTGGGAGGTGGTGGACGCGGCGGGACGCAAGCTCGTCGGCCTGGCCCAGCGGCGCCAGCGCACCGGCGTGCTGCTGGTGGCCGGCACCCTGGTCGCCCCGGTCGACTGGGCGCTGCTGTGCGCCGCGCTCGGCCAGCCGCAGGACGATGCGGCGATGCGCCGGCGCACGGTGGACTGCACGCAGATCAGCGCTGCGCCGCCCGATGCGCGCCAGCTGGCGCAAGCGCTGCAGCAGGCGCTGGGCGACGCGCTGGGCCACTGACGGCCGGGAGCGCCTTCGCAAGTAGGACAGGCTGACGCCGCCGCCCCTTGCTGCCATGCCGCCAGCTGGCGCGCATCATGTCGCCAGTACCCGCAGGGGCAGCCTCTGCAGACCATGCCATGCGACGCATTTCGTCGCACCCCAGGCGCACCATGGGCTTCCAGTTACACCGGAGAAGCCATGTCCCGCCGCTACCGCCCCAGCCAACACCACGCCACCCCGCACGACGGAGCCACCAGCCCCGTCATGCGCCTGTGGCTGCTGCGCACTCTGCAAAGCCTGGGCGGGCGGGTGCAGTCCCACGGCTTTAGCAACGACGCGCTGGCGCTGGCGCAGACGCTGGGCCTGGGGCATTGGCTCGATGAATCCGAGCGCGCCTTCGACCCCAAGGCCGTGCGCCACGAGCTGCGCCAGCTGCACGCCCAGGCCGAAAAGCACGCACCACAACTGCATGCAGAACCAGCCCTGCAGCGCAACGTCGCCCAGCTGGCGCAGCTGGCGCAGCATTTTGTTTTTGCGGGGCGATCTGCCGCCGTGCAACCAGACAGCAAGATCCACCCAGAGCATGTCGTGCCTTGCGCGGTTTTGATCAGTGAGTGCCGGAGGATGATTGCCGAAGGCGCTACAGACGCACAGATTGCGCCCCTGCTGGCCAAGCACTGGAAGGTGGCCACCATCACCAAAGACGAGCAAAAACGCCTCGATCAGAAGCACGGCTACAAATCCAAAATGTCGCCAGGATGGCGCTTTGAGGACGGCGACACCTTTGCCCGCTTTCATGCCGCCACTCCCCCTATCGTGCTGATCCCCCCTGAGCGCTGACCCATCGATACACCCAATGCACCTGCACGCCCTGCAACAAGTCCACCACCCCGCTGCCCAACGGCACTACGCCCCCGCGCCGCAGCAAGACGCGCTGGCGCTGCAAACCCGAACCCAGCGCCATGTCCAGCAAACCGCGTTGGGCCAGTGGAGTTTGCCCGCCCCGGGCGGTTGGGCCTGGCTGTCAGTGACCGATGGCGTGGTGAGCAGCCCCTGCGCCGATCTGGCCAGTCGCAGTTTTTTGCAGGTGCTGCACCCGGCCGAGCTTGCCCAGGGTTTGAACGCCCGCCAGCTGCCCACGCTGGTGCGCCGCGCGCGCCAGGATTGGCGTGCGCGCTACCTCAAGCCTCGCACCCAGGGCGCGGCCTGCACGCTGGCCAGTCTGCTGCTGGCCGACGGCCAGCTGTGCGCCGTCAACAGCGGCGACGCGCGCATCTGGCGCCTGCGCCCGCAGGCCGACGGCAGCACGGCTTGGCTGCAAGTGAGCCGCGACCACACGGCCTGGCAGCAGATGCTGGACGACGGCGAGGCCCAACCCGAGCAGGCCGAGGAATACGCCTCCATCTACCAGGGCCTGCTGCACTGCTTGGTGCTCGACAACGAGGACGATGGCTGGGACAGCGAGGACGCGCCCGCCGAGGATTGGCTGCACATCTGGCACGGCCAGGCGCAGCCCGGCGACTGCTACCTGCTGGCCACCGACGGGCTGCACGGCTGCTTGAGCGATGGCCAGCTGCAGGCGCTGTGGCAGGCCGCCGCCAGCCCGGCGCAGGCACTGCAAGCCCTGCACAGCGCCTACCGGCGCGCGGGGGCGCAGGACGATGTGTCGCTGGTATTGCTGGAGTTACCCGACGCCGTTTGACTATGTGCGCACAAATGGCGCACAATATCCGCCACCGTGCCCAGGAGCCACCCATGACAACGCTGACCAAAGACACCCGCCTGCACATCCGTTGCGATCAGGACGTGCGCCGGCTGCTCGACAAGGCGGCCGCCTATGCGCACATGAGCGTGTCCGAGTTCGTGCTGCGCAACGCGGTGGAACAAGCCCAGTCGGTGGTGCAGGCGCACGAGGCCATCACATTGTCGCCACAGGATTTCGCGGCCTTTCTGGACGCGCTGGATACGCCAGCGCCCGCCAACCCGGCCCTTGAGCGCGCCTTTGCGCGCCATGCCCAGCAAGTGCGGTAATGACCTACGGCATCCGGCCGCTGGACGCCCAGACGCACAGCGCCGACTTCACCTGCGGCGAGCAGGCGCTGGATGAGTACCTGCGGCGCTATGCCAGCCAGGACATCAAGCGCGGCGTGGCGCGCGTTTTTGTGGCCTCACCTGCTGCGCAGCCTGCGGTGGTGGCGGGTTTTTACACACTCAGCGCCGCCAGCATCGCGGCCGACACACTGCCCGACCCATGGCGCAAAAAACTGCCCCGCTATCCCGTGCCCGTGGCCTTGCTCGGCCGCCTGGCGGTACACCAGCAGCACCACGGCCAGGGGCTGGGCTCCATTTTGGTGGCCGATGCGTGCAAGCGCGTGGCGGCGGCCAGCCAAACGCTGGCCGTGGCGGCCATCGTGGTGGATGCAAAGTCGGTTGCAGCAGCAGCGTTTTACCAGCACCTGGGTTTTGTCGAACTGCCCGGCCAGCCAGGCCGCCGGATGCTGCGCGAGCGCATTTTGCGGATCTGGTTTGAAGCAACCTCCCATTGCGACACAACCCGTCGCACCCCCCGCCCACAATGCCCGGCATGACCCACCCCACCCGCACTGTCATGCCATCTTCCTGCACCACCGCCCCCGCATCCCCCATCGCCATCGCCTGCCTGGGCCCGTCGGCCCAGCCGCTGCTGGCAGCTTTAAACGCCTGCCCCCCACCCGGCGTGCAACTGCTGGCGGCAGACGCCCTGACCAGCAAAGCGCCCCAGCCATCCGCCGGGCTGCTGATTTTGGTGGAGCAGCAGGCCCTGGATGCCGACAACCAGGCCATGCTGGCGCTGGCGCAGCATCCGCCGTGTCGGTTCGTGGGCTGCACTGACAAAACAACCCATCCGCTATGCCTATCCGACCTTCGGTGGCACGCGCGATGAAAAAGCCGTGGACATCATGCGTCAGCGGATCAATGCATTCGGTCTGCTGCTCGGGGGCGTTCCTGCACTGGACGACGATGCCAGCGGTCAAGGGTTTGCCGAGGCTGTCTTGCAAAGCGCGCGAAAAGACCTCGAATCACTCAACCGCGGGCTTTGCGCCCAGGCGCAGCAACGATGACGGTCCATGCGGCTGGCCTGCTCGGCCGTCCCTGGCTTGCGCCCATCGCCCGCCAGTGCTAGATTGCGCGCGGGCGGCCTGGCTGCCCCCCGCTTTACCTCCCTGAGCGGGGCCCTGCTGCCTGATGGCGGCAAGGCTTTCCAGCCCGGCTCCGTCCGGGCCTCTTTTTTGGCCGAACGCGCCGCGTACACTGCCCCGATGCTTTGGGTCAAAACCTTTCACATCGTCTTCATCGCCAGCTGGTTTGCCGGCCTGTTCTACCTGCCGCGCATCTTCGTCAACCTGGCCATGGTGGTGCCGGGTTCGGTGGCCGAGCGCGACCGCCTGCTGCTCATGGCGCACAAGCTGCTGCGCTTCACCACCCTGCTGGCCCTGCCCGCCATCGGCCTGGGCCTGTGGCTGTGGCTGGGCTATGGCATAGGCCAGGGCCCAGGCAATGGCTGGCTGCACGCCAAGCTGGGCGTGGTGGTGCTCATCGTGCTCTACCACTGGAGCTGCACGCGCATGCTGCGCGCCCTGGCGGCGAACACCGACCAGCACAGCCACCGCTGGTTTCGCTGGTTCAATGAGATTCCGGTGCTGCTGCTGGTCGTCGCCGTGGCACTGGTGGTGATCAAGCCGTTCTGAAATGAAACGGTTTTTTTTCACCCCAACCCATGCCATCGTCATCCCCGTGCAGGCGGGGATCCAGTGCCCCCCGCCGACCTTCCTGGATTCCCGCCTGCGCGGGAATGACGGCGGTGGTGCAGGCGTGGCGCCCAGGTTTCATGCGGTGTGGGTGGGGTGCAGTGCAAAGGGCGATTGATACGGCATGCACAAGACATCGGCTTGGCCCCTGGCGTTCATCTACGCCGCGCTGATCGTCTTCGCCAGCCTGTTCCCGTTCGAGGGTTGGCGCGAGCAGGGCGTGTCGCCCTGGGTGTTCCTCACGGCACGCATGCCACCGCCCTACTGGACCTGGTTCGACGTCAACCTGAACCTGGCCGGCTATGCGCCCTTCGGTTTCCTGCTGGCCCTGGCCCTGCTGCGCACGGGCTGGCCGCGTGCGGCCGTGCCCGTGGCGGCGCTGGTGGGGGCGCTGCTGTCGCTGGGCATGGAGTATCTGCAGATCTTTTTGCCGCGGCGCGTGCCATCGAACATGGATCTGGCGCTGAACGCCTCGGGCGCGCTGCTCGGTGCGCTGCTCGCGGCGCTGTTGGAGCGGCTCGGGGCGATCTCGCGCTGGAGCCGCTTTCGCGAGCGTTGGTTCGTGCCCCAGGCGCGCGGCGCGCTGGTGCTGCTGGCGCTGTGGCCCTGGGCGCTGCTGTTCCCGGCGGCCCTGCCCTTCGGCCTGGGGCAGGTGTGGGAGCGGCTGGAGTCGGCACTGGTGGATCTGCTGGAGGGCACGCCGTTCAGCGACTGGCTGCCCATGGCCGACTTTGCGCTCGAACCCCTGTCGCCCGGCGGCGAGCTGCTGGCCGTGGCCCTGGGCCTGCTGGTGCCCTGCCTGCTGGGCTACAGCATCATGCGCAGCATGCGCCGGCGCCTGGCCTTTGCCGCGGCCGCGGCGGCAATTGGCGTGGCCGCCACGGCCCTGTCCAGCCTGCTCAGCTATGGCCCCACGCATGCCTGGGAGTGGCTCACGCTGCCAACCAGCGCCGGCCTGGGCGTGGGCCTGGCGGCGGCGCTGGCGCTGGCGCCGCTGCCGCGCCGCGGCTGCGCCGCCGTGTTGCTGCTGGTGCTGATGCTGCACCTGAACCTGCTGAACCAGGCACCCACGAATGCCTACTTCGCCCAGACGCTGCAGGCCTGGGAGCAGGGGCGTTTCATCCGCTTTTACGGCCTGGGCCAGTGGCTGGGCTGGCTCTGGCCCTACGCCGCGCTGCTGTATGTGCTGCTGCGCGTGTCGCGGCGCGACGTGCAAACCTAAAATTGCTGCCTATGAGTGATTCCACCCCCCAGTACTACCAGCGCCACATCTTCTTTTGCTTGAACGAGCGCACGAATGGTGAAAACTGCTGCGCCCAGCATGGCGCGCAGCAGGCCTTCGAGCGCTGCAAGGCGCTGGTCAAGCAGCAGGGCCTGGCCGGCCCCGGCAAGGTGCGCGTGAACAAGGCCGGCTGCCTGGATCGCTGCGCCGCCGGCCCCGTGGCCGTGGTCTACCCCGAGGGCACCTGGTACAGCTATGTGGATGCGGCGGACATCGACGAGATCGTCGAGTCGCACCTGAAGAACGGCCGGGTCGTCGAGCGCCTGCTCGCGCCGCCGGAACTTGGGCGCTGATCGGCACTCATTCATATTGTTTTTGGCCTGCAGCACTTGATGGTTAAGCGCTAAAAGCTCTTAATGGAATAGCAAACATGAATGCCCAAACCGAACGCCTGAGCCTCACCGGCCCCGTGGGCGCCATCGAGGTGGCGCGCGACGCCGCGGCCGCCGGCGTGGCCCCGCGCGGCGTGGCCGTGATTGCCCACCCGCACCCGCTGTTTGGCGGCACCATGGACAACAAGGTGGTGCAGACCCTGGCGCGCGCCTTCGTCGCCAGCGGCTACGTCGCCGTGCGCTTCAACTTCCGCGGCGTGGGCGGCAGCGCCGGCGTGCATGACGATGGCCATGGCGAGACGGACGACCTGCTGGCCGTGGTGCGGCAGGTGGCGCCCGAGGGGCCGATTGCCCTGGCCGGCTTTTCCTTCGGCGCCTATGTCACCAGCCACGCCCTGGCGCGGCTGTGGGGCGAGCGCGAGGTGGCTGCCGCCGTGCTCGTGGGCACGGCCGCCAGCCGTTTCACGGTGGCGCCGGTGCCGCCCGAGGCCCATCTGCGCACCCTGGTCGTGCACGGCGAGCACGATGAAACCGTACCCCTGGCCAGCGTCATGGACTGGGCGCGGCCGCAGACACTGCCGGTTACGGTTGTGCCCGGGGGTGGACATTTCTTTCACGGACAATTGCCGCTGCTGCGCAGCCTGGCGACACGCCATCTGCAGGCCATGGCCTGACGCACCATCCACATCCCACGCACACCGGCGGCCTTGGCCGGTGTGTCGCTTTCAGTTTTCGCCCCATACCCGTTGCCGCCATGAAGTCACTCTTGCCCTCGCTGCGTTCCCTCGTCTGTGCCGCCCTGATGGCGCCCGTCATGCTCTGGGCCCAGGCGCCCCAGCCGCCCGAAATCGCCGCGCGCAACTACCTGCTGGTGGACGTGACGGCCGGCCAGGTGCTGGCCGCCAAGGACATCGACGCGCCGGTGGAGCAGGCCTCGCTCACAAAGCTCATGACCGGCTACCTGGTGTTCGACGCGCTGCGCGCCAAGAAGCTCACGCTGGAGCAAAAGCTGCCGGTGAGCGAGCGCGCCTGGAAGATGCCCGGCTCGCGCATGTTCATCGACCCGAAGATGCAGGTGCCGGTCGATGACCTGCTCAAGGGCATGATCGTGCAGTCCGGCAACGACGCCACCATGGCCCTGGCCGAGGGCGTGGGCGGCACCGCCGAGAACTTCGTGCGCCTGATGAACGAGCAGGCCAAGGCGCTGGGCATGAAGAACACCGCCTACAAGAACCCCGAAGGCCTGACCGAGCCCGGCCACACCACCACGGCGCGCGACCTGGCGACCCTGGCCACGCGGCTGATGCACGACTTCCCCGAGTACATGCACTACTACTCGACGAAGAAGTACAGCTACCCGGGCACGCCGGCCTCCAACAGCAACAACCGCAATTCGCTGTTGTTTCGCGACCCCACCGTGGACGGCCTGAAGACCGGCCACACGGCGGCGGCCGGCTACTGCCTGGTGGCCACGGCCAAGCGCGACTTCCCCAGCCTGGGCCAGCGCCGCCTGCTGTCCATCGTGCTCGGCGCGGCCGGCGAGAACGCCCGTGCCAACGAAAGCCAGAAGCTGCTGAACTGGGGCTACACGGCCTTCGACGCCGTGAAGCTGTTCGACGCCGGCCAGGCCGCGGCCACGCCCGCCATCTGGAAGGGTACGCAGAACACGCTCAAGATCGGCCGCCCGCAGGCCGTCGTGGTCACCGTGCCCGCGGGCAGCGCCGGCAAGATCAGCACCGAGATCGTGCGCCAGGATCCGCTGGTCGCTCCCTTCACCAAGGGCCAGGCCATAGGCACGCTGAAGGTGAAGCTGGGCGACGAGCAGCTGGCCGAGGTGCCGCTGGTGGCGCTGGAGGATGTGGGCCAGGCCGGCATCTTCGGCCGCGCCTGGGATGCGATCCGCCTGTGGATCAAGTGACCCCTGGCCCTGCTGCGGCAGGGCTTTTGGGTAGGCCCATTGCCTACGTCTGGTCAAGCTGGTACATTAGAAGGCTTTTCGGAAATTCCGAAGGGATTCACGTTTTCGTTTTATCACGTTTAGGGACGTATTAATGCCAACCATTAACCAACTCGTGCGTCAGGGCCGCACGGTCGAAGTTGTCAAATCCAAGAGCCCTGCCATGGAAAACTGCCCGCAGCGCCGTGGCGTGTGCACCCGCGTGTACACCACGACGCCGAAGAAGCCCAACTCCGCTCTGCGCAAGGTCGCCAAGGTGCGCCTGACGAACGGCTTCGAGGTCATCTCCTACATCGGCGGCGAAGGTCACAACCTGCAAGAGCACAGCGTGGTGCTGGTGCGCGGCGGTCGTGTCAAGGACTTGCCTGGTGTGCGCTATCACATCGTGCGCGGTTCGCTGGACCTGCAAGGCGTCAAGGATCGCAAGCAATCGCGTTCCAAGTACGGTGCCAAGCGTCCGAAGGCCAAGTAAATCTGGCAGTCATCCCGGTTCCGTTTTTTTTGGTGCTGTCTGTCGCGTGGCGCGATGGTGCAGCGTAGTGACCCCAACCGCATATGTTGTGCGCGGGTCGAGTAAGTGGGAGTGCTGCATGGCTCTCGCGGT
>JAFEES010000087.1 GCA_018240995.1 Pseudomonadota bacterium
GCGGCGTCGTTGATGCCGCTGGCGTTGCCGGCGGTGACGGTGCCGTTCTCCTTCACGAACACCGCCTTCATCTTCTGGAAGTCCTCCAGCTTGGCGCCGGGGCGGAAATGCTCATCCTTGTCGAAGGCCACATCGCCCTTGCGGCTCTTGAGCATCACCGGGACGATCTGGTCCTTGAAGCGGCCCTCGGCCCAGGCCTTTTCGGCGCGGTGGTGGCTTTCCAGCGCCAGTGCGTCCTGCGCCTCGCGGCTGATGCCATGCTCGGCCGCCACGTTCTCGGCCGTCACGCCCATGTGGATGGTGTGGAAGGGGTCGTGCAGCGCGCCGACCATCATGTCCACCATCTTGGTGTCGCCCATGCGCGCGCCAAAGCGCGTGGCCTGGGATGCGTAGGGGGCGCGGCTCATGTTCTCGGCGCCGCCGCCGATGGCGATGTCGCAGTCACCCAGCAGGATCGATTGGCTGGCGCTGACGATGGCCTGCAGGCCCGAGCCGCACAGTCGGTTGACGTTCATGGCCGGCGTCTCCTTGGCGCAGCCGCCGTTGATGGCCGCCACGCGCGACAGGTACATGTCGCGCGGCTCCGTGTTCACCACATGGCCGAACACCACATGGCCCACGTCCTTGCCCTCGACGGCGGCGCGCGCCAGGGCTTCCTTCACGACCAGTGCGGCCAGATCCACGGTGGGGGTGTCCTTCAGGCTGCCGCCAAAGGTTCCGATGGCGGTGCGCACACCGCTGACGACAACGACTTCACGGGTCATGGTTCTCTCCTGCTATGCTGGGGTTTCAGTGAAATTGGGCTTTTACGCCCGGTGGGTGATCGTTTGTAGCTATTAAATGAATAGTTGCCTTGGCTGAGCTGCGTCACGCGTCACGCACATCGGCTACGGGTTGGCTGCCGAAGTCCGCACGCTCCAACCACGCCAGCACGCGCGCCGCCGCGGCGGTGGGGGAGGTAAGCATACCCCCCGTCTTCAGGGAGGCAAAGTTTTGCACGTCGGGAAAGTCAACCTCTTTGGCTCCGCGCAGCTGCACCTGCATGTCGGTGTCGATCACGCCGGGAGCCAGCGAACAGACCTTGGCGCCATGCGCCTTGGCCGCTTCGTCCAGCGCCAGGCAGCGCGTGAAATGATCCAGGCCGGCCTTGGCCGCGCAGTACGCTGCCTGCGAGGCCATGGCGCGCCGGCCCAGGCCCGAGGAGATGTTCAGCACCTTGCGCGCCGCGCCGTGGGGCGCCGCGCCCCAGGCCTCGGTGGCGCCCAGGAAGGCGGCGCTGAGCAGCATGGGTGCCTCCAGCCCCAGGCGCAGGGCGCTGGCCTGCTCGGCCATGTCCCGTGCGCTGGTGCAGGCCGACAGCGGCGCGATGCGCGGGATCACGCCGGCGTTGTTGATCAGCGTGGCGCTGGCGTAGCGCCCGGCGCTTTGCTGAACCAGCCAGGCGTGCAGCCGCAGGGCCGCGGGGGCGGGATCTGACAGATCGACCGTCCATTGCTCCAGCGTGGCGCCGGCGGGCACGGCGGCGGCCAGCTGTGCATTGCTGTTGCGCGCCATGCAGACCAGGGTGTGGCCCGGTTGCAGCAGCTGCTGGGCCATGGCCAGCCCCATGCCGCGCGAGGCACCGGTGAGGACGAATAGCTGTTGTGTCATCCGCGCATGGTAAAGGCTTGGGCCTTCGGATAGATCAAAAAGCCGGTGTGGATGTGTAGGCGCACCAGCCACCGTGCAGCGGATGGGTAAACGCCAGCCGGCAGGCGTGCAGCAGCAGGCGTGGCGCCAGCGCCTGCACCGCGGCATCGGCGTAGAGCATGTCGCCCAGTATGGGGTGGCCCAGGGCGGCCAGGTGCACGCGCAGCTGGTGGGTGCGGCCGGTGACGGGCTCGAGCTCCAGGCGCGTGCAGTCCATGGCCGCGTCATAGGCCAGCGCGCGCCAGCGCGTAAGGCTGGGCTGGCCATGCTGCGCATTCACCACGCGCAAGGGGCGCCGCTCCCAGTCGGCGGCAATCGGCAGGGTGATGCTGCTCCAACCGTCGTCGGCGGCAGTGCCATCGGCCAGCGGGCGGCCCGCCACGATGGCCTGGTAGCGCTTGTGCACGCGGCGTTCGGCAAAGGTCTTGCTCAGGGCGCGTTGCATGTGCGGGCCGCGCGCCATCAGCACCAGGCCCGAGGTGGGCTGATCCAGCCGGTGCACGATGAGCGCGTCCGGCCACAGCGCCTGGGCGCGTGCGCTCAGGCAATCTTGCTTGTCTGGCCCGCGCCCGGGCACGCACAGCAGGCCGGGGGGCTTGTCCAGCACCAGCAGGTCGTCGTCGGCTTGCAGGCATGGCACCGTGCCGGGCATGTCAGTGCTCCATGGCGCCGCGCGCTATCCGCATGGCATGAAACCTGGGGGCGACGCACGCACCACCGCCGTCATTCCCGTGCAGACGGGAATCCAGGAGCGTCGGCGGGGGCACTGGATCCCCGCCTGCGCGGGGATGACGACGGCAAAGCTTGGGGTGGGGCAAGACAGTTTCACTTCAGCGTTCGTGCGCCAGCCGGTCTACCGTGGCGCAGAGCTCGGCCACGTCGTTGGGCTTGTGGATCAGCGCACGTGCGCCTTCGGCCAGCGCTGCCTGCTCGATCTCGGTCGTGACATAGCCCGAGGCCAGGGCCACGGGCAGATCCGGCCTGATGGCACGGGCCGCGCGCACCAGATCCAGGCCCGAGTAGCCGGGCATGTTGTAGTCGGTGACCAGCAGGTCGTAGCGCCCGGGCGCGGCGCGCAGCGCGTCCGTGGCCTCATGCGGGTCGGTGAAGCCGCTGACCTCGTAGCCCCGGCGGCGCAGCAGCCGGCGCACCAGGAACACCAGGGCCTCGTCGTCGTCCACGTACATCACATGGCGCTGGCGCCTGTCGGCAGGGGGGGCGGTTTGTGTGGACTGTGCCGGCGCTGGGGCCGAGGCGGCGGGCGCCGCGCCAGAGTCGGCGGTGGGAAAGTACAGCGTGAAGCTGCTGCCGCGCCCCGGCGCGCTGTGCACGTCGATGGCGCCGCCATGTGTGCGCATCACGCCATGCACCACGGCCAGGCCCAGGCCTGTGCCCTGGCCCACGGGCTTGGTGGTGAAGAAGGGCTCGAAGATGCGCGGCAGCGTGGCATCGTCCATGCCCGGGCCGTTGTCCTGCACGCGCAGCGCCACATACTCATCGGCCGTCAGGCCCAGGTTGTCGCGCAGGCGCTGGTCGGGCTGCACCAGCGCGGCGTCCACCTGGATCTGTCCGCGCGCGTTGCCTATGGCGTGCACGGCGTTGGTGCACAGGTTGAGCAGGGCCTGCTCCACCTGCGTGGCGTCGGCCAGTACCGGGGGCAGATCCGGCGGCAGGTGCAGGTTCAGCTCGATCTCGGGTGGCAGCGTCACGCGCAGCAGGCGTTCGGTGTCATGTGCTACCTCGGCCAGCGAAACGGCGGCGCGCTTGGGCGCCTCGTTGCGGCTGAAGGTCAGGATCTGGCGCACCAGGTCGCGCGCGCGCCGGCCGGCCTTGTCGATCTCCAGCAGGCTTTCATACACCGTGGAGCCAGGCGCGCAGTCGGCCTTGGCCAGCTCCACGTTGCCCAGGATGGCGTGCAGGATGTTGTTGAAATCGTGTGCGATGCCGCCGGCCATGGTGCCCACGGCCTGCATCTTGTGTGATTCGCGCAGCTGCGCCTCCAGCGCGTTGCGGCGCGCCTCTTCGCGCTTCTTGCCCGTCAGGTCGCGCGCGAACACGGTGGTGGTCTCGCCCTCGGCATGGCGCTCAAACGACACGTTGACCTCCACCGCCAGCTCATTGCCACCGGCCGTGAGCGCCGTCATCTCGCCCAGAGCCGCCTGCGTGGTGAGCTGGGCGAAGGCCAGCACCTGCTGGGCGTCGGGCAGGAAGCGGCTCAGGGGGCTGCCCAGCGCGTCGCTGGCCGCGCACTGGAACAGCATCGCCGCCGTGGGGTTGAAGACGGTGATGCGCTCGCTTTGGTCCACGCAGATGATGGCGTCCAGGGCGGAGTTGATCACCGCCTCCAGGCGGCGCTCGCCGGCATGCAGCTGGGCGTTGCGCTGCTGCAGCTCCTCGGCGCTGCGCTGCAGGGCCTGGCGTTCGGCCAGCAGCGGCCCCTGGTCGATCACGGCGCAGAGAAACTGCGTCAGCGGGCGGTCGTCGTCGGTATGTGCCTCGATGCGGGCGATGTGCAGATCGCCCGTGATGCGTCGCTCGTCGTCGATGTGGAACACCACCTCGGTGGCCTCGGCCGTGCCCTGCCGCAGCGCTGCGGCAAACGCGCTGCGCACACGCTGCTCATGCGCGGCGCCGACGAAGGGCAGCAGCGCGATCAGCGGGCGGTCGCCCTCCAGCGGCTGGAACGATCGCTGCGCCATGGAATTGGCCTGCACCACCATGTCGTGCTCGTCCAGCACCATGAGCGACAGCGGAACATTGGAAAACAGCGCCTCGAAGCGCTCGGAGGCGCTTTCGGCCGCCGCCTGGCTGTAGCGCAGCACCTTGTTCTGCGCCTCCAGCTCGGCCTGCGAGGCGCGCAGCTCGGTGATCAGCTGGGCCACGGCGCCGCTGGCGCGCTCGGGGCTACGGCGCTCGGGCACTCCTGCGGGTGGCGCGGCAGCGTCGGGCGCCTGCGGCGTCGGCTGCTCTGTGCCGCGCAGCAGGAAGGACAGGTCGGGCTGGCCCATGGCGCAGGTGTCAACGCACGGCCAGCAGCTCGATTTCGAACTGCAGCGTGGCGTTGGAGGGCACCAGCGCACCCGCGCCACGCATGCCGTAGGCGGTTGCCGGCGGGCAGGTGAGCCTGGCCTTGCCACCCACCTTCATCAGCGGCACGGCCTCGCGCCAGCAAGGGATCACGCGGTTCAAAGGAAACTCGGCGGGCTCGCCGCGCTTGTAGGAGCTGTCGAACTCCTTGCCGTCGGGAAAGGTGCCGCGGTAGTGCACCTTCACCGTGTCGCTGGCCTTGGGCGATGGGCCGGTGCCGTCCTTGAGCGACTCATAGACCAGGCCGCTGGCCATGGTGACCGGGGCGGACTGCGCCAGGGCGGCTGGAGTGATGAACAAGGCGGCGAGCAGGGCCAGGGTGGGGCGCATGGGTTCTTCCAAAAAACAAAGGCCCGATGGTAGGGCCTTTGCGCAGGGCGGGGTTTGACTTCAGTCGAGGTCGGACAGCGGCACGCAGCTGCACAACAGGGGCGCTAAGGCGCAATGGGTACCTGCATGCGCATGCTGTCGTTGACGATTTCCACGTGATCCACTTTGCTCAGAAGATCAGTGAAGCTTTCAAACCCATACTCTTCCCAGTTCCAGCGCGGCTTCACGTACTTGCCAGTCACGTCAAGGCTGGCCCAGCCCTTGGCGTTTTTGAATTTGTTGAAAGCTTCGTCAAGCAATTTGATCAGGTCGCCAAAAGGGATTTTTCGACAATACATGCGGTTGGCTTCGTCGGTGCGAAATTGTAGGCCCCGTAGATCGCGCAGCATTCCGGAGAGCTTGGCGTAACCATAGGTGCGTGAGTCGAAGTCCGGCCGCGTTTCACTGATGACGTTGCCGATCTTGCCAACGAATGCCCAACCGGTGGTTTCGTCGGTGGCGTCCTTGATCGATTTGTACAGCAGGTTTTTGGTGGTTCCATCCATTTGCCTTGGCTTGGCAACAGGTTTGGCAACGTCAGGCGAGGCGGCCAATACTGCATTCGGCAAGGTAGCGATGTCATCCTTGCCTTTTCCTGCTTCACCGAGGTTTTCAATGTAGAAAAACCGGTCGCAGGCTTGCCTGAATGCCTCAGGCGTTTTCTCTCTGCCAAAGCCATAGACCATCCGACCTGAAGCACGGATACGTGAGGCCAGGGGCGTGAAATCGCTGTCGCTGGAGACCAGGCAGAAGCCGTCGAAGTGGCCGCTGTAGAGCAGATCCATCGCATCGATGATCAGCCCCATGTCGGTGGCATCTTTGCCCTTCGTGTAGGCAAATTGCTGGATTGGTACGAGCGCGTGCTTGAGAAGAATGCTGCGCCAGCCGCTGAGCATAGGGCTGCTCCAGTCGCCGTAAATGCGTTTGACGCTGGCGATACCGTACTTGGCGATTTCCTCCAGTAAGCCCTGTGCGCAGCTGGACGTCGTGTTGTCGGCGTCAATGAGGACGGCCAGTTTTTCGGGTTTTAGATTTTCACTAGCCATCCATATTTCTCCGTGTGCAGCGCTTCTACTCCAACTCGGACAGCGGCACGCAGCTGCAGAACAGGTTGCGGTCGCCATAGACGTTGTCCACGCGGCCCACGGGCGCCCAGTACTTGGCGCCACGCAGCGATTTCACCGGGTAGGCGGCGGCTTCGCGCGTGTAGGGGCGGCTCCAGTCGGCGGCGAGCAGGCTCTCGGCCGTGTGCGGGGCGTTCTTCAAAGGGTTGTCGTCCTGCGGCCAGGCACCTTTTTCCACCTGGCGGATTTCTTCCCGGATGGCGATCATGGCGTCCACAAAACGATCGAGCTCGGCCAGGTGCTCGCTCTCGGTGGGCTCGACCATCAGCGTGTTCGCCACGGGGAAGCTCAAGGTGGGCGCGTGAAAGCCGTAGTCGATCAGGCGCTTGGCCACGTCCTCGGCCATCACGCCGCTGGACTCCTTCAACTGACGCAAATCAAGAATGCACTCGTGCGCCACATGGCCGTTGGCGCTGGCGTACAGCGTGGGGTAGTGATCGGCCAGGCGCTTGCTGATGTAGTTGGCCGACAAAATCGCCACCTCGGTGGCCGCCGTCAGGCCCTCGGCGCCCATCATGCGGATGTACATCCAGCTAATGGGTAAAACGGCTGCATTGCCCAGGGGAGCGGCGCTGACAGCTCCTACTTTACTAGCATTGCCGGCCGTGCCGTGACCCGGCAGATAGGGCACCAGGTCTTCGACGACACAGACGGGGCCCACGCCCGGGCCGCCGCCGCCGTGGGGGATGCAGAAGGTCTTGTGCAGGTTCAGGTGGCTCACGTCGCCGCCAAATTCACCAGGGGCCGCGACGCCGACCAGGGCGTTCATGTTGGCGCCGTCCACGTACACCCGGCCGCCGTGGCGGTGGACGATCTGGCACAGCTCCTTGACCTGCGTCTCGAACACGCCGTGCGTGCTGGGGTAGGTGATCATCACGCAGGCTAATTTTTCGCTGTGCTTTTCGCACTGGGCCTGCAGGTCGGCCATGTCCACGTTGCCGTTCTCGTCGCACTTGGTGACCACCACCTGCATGCCCACCATTTGCGCGCTGGCAGGGTTGGTGCCGTGGGCGCTGCTGGGGATCAGGCAGATGTTGCGGTGGCCGTGGCCCTGGGCCTCGTGGTAGGCCTTGATGGCCAAGAGGCCCGCATACTCGCCCTGGCTGCCGGCGTTGGGCTGCAGGCTGACGCCGGCGTAGCCGGTGGCGGCGCACAGCCAGCGCTGCAGCAGCGCATCGAGCTCGGCGTAGCCCGCCAGCTGCTCGGCCGGGGCAAAGGGGTGGATGTGCGCAAACTCGGGCCAGGTGATGGGGATCATCTCGCTGGTGGCATTGAGCTTCATGGTGCAACTGCCCAGCGGGATCATGCTGCGGTCGAGCGCCAGATCCTTGTCGCTCAAGGCGCGGATGTAGCGCAGCATGGCCGTCTCGCTGTGGTGGGTGTTGAACACCGGGTGCGTGAGGTAGGCGCTGGTGCGGTGTAGATCGGCGGGGATCAGGTCGGGCGCGCTGCGTTCGAGCGCGGCAAAGTCGGGGAGCGGCTTGCCTTCACCCGCGAAGATGCGCCACAGCAGCGCGACATCGGCGCGGGTGCTGGTTTCGTCCAGCGACACGCACAGGTATACATCCCAGGCTTTGCGCAGGTTGGCGCCCATCTGCACGGCGCGGGCAGCTATCGTATCGGTAGCGTCGTCGGTCTTCAGGCTGAGCGTGTCGAAGGCGCTGTCGTGGTGGCCATGGGCAAAGCCCAGTTGCGCCAGGCCGGCCTTCAGGATGGCCGTGAGGCGCGCGGTGCGCTGGGCAATGCGCTTCAAGCCCTCGGGGCCGTGATAGACGGCGTACATGCTGGCAATGACCGCCGGCAGCACCTGCGCGGTGCAGATGTTGCTGGTGGCCTTTTCGCGGCGGATATGCTGCTCGCGCGTCTGCAGCGCCAGGCGGTAGGCGGGTTGGCCGTGTACATCGACACTGACGCCGACCAGGCGCCCGGGCATGGAGCGCTTGAAGGCGTCCTTGCAAGCCATGTAGCCGGCGTGCGGGCCGCCCGCGCCCATGGGCATGCCCAGGCGCTGCGTGGTGCCGACCACGATGTCGGCGCCCATCTCACCCGGCGACTTGAGCAGGGCCAGGGCCAGCAGGTCGGCGGCAAAAATGGCGGCCGCGCCCTTGGCCTGAATCTTTTGAACCTCGCCCGTCCAGTCCATCAGCCAGCCGCTGCTGGCGGGGTACTGGATGAGGGCGGCAAAGTAGTCGTCCTGGGCAATCGCCGCGTCCCACTCGGCGGCCGAGTTGGCCAGCTTCACGGCCAGGCCCAGCGGCGCGGCGCGCGTTTGCATCACCTCGATGGTCTGCGGGTGCGCGTCGCCAAACACCACGATGGTGTTGCCCCGGGCCTTGACCGAGCGGCGCGCCAGCGTCATGGCCTCGGCGGCGGCGGTGGCCTCGTCGAGCATGGAGGCGTTGGCGATGTCCATGCCCGTGAGGTCGGTGACCATGGTCTGGAAGTTGACCAGGGCCTCCATGCGGCCCTGCGAGATCTCGGCCTGGTAGGGCGTGTAGGCGGTGTACCAGGCGGGGTTTTCCAGGATGTTGCGCAGGATCACGCCCGGCGTGTGCGTGCCGTAATAGCCCTGGCCGATGAAGCTTTTCAGCACCCGGTTCTTGCCGGCTATTGTTTTCAACTCGGCCAGCGCCTCGGCCTCGGTGCAGGGCGCGGGCAAGTCCATGCTGCTGGCGCGCGCGATGGAGCGCGGCACGATGGAGGCCACCAGCGACTGGCGCGAGGCCTCGCCAATCACGGACAGCATGTGCGCTTCGTCGACGGCGTCGATACCGATATGGCGGGGCAGGAATTCGGCGTGGTTTTCCAGCGCGGACAGGGGCAGGGCAGGCATGGGGGTGGTTTCAGGTCAAATTGGCTGAAAGCCCTTGCTGGATAAGCGCGGGCAGCTCATATTTTTGGGTGATGCGTTTGGCGTTTGGCGTTTGGCGTTGAGCGTCTGGGGGCGCTCAACGCTCAACGCTCAACGCTCAACGCTCAACGCTCAACGCTCAACGCTC